>CAVIPZ010000143.1:0-5125 GCA_963644715.1 bacterium
CCGCCATCGGGGCCACTACCAGAATGCTGAGCAGCAGGGGATTTCTGAAGACCTGCAGAAATTCTTTCTTGATGAGGATAAGGATGATTCTCATAGTCTTAGTTCCTTTTGTCTAATCGTTTGATGCTGAAAAGAATGAATACCACGGCCATGAAGAAGAGGATGAGCAGGTACATCCAGATGTCGGCGAAGCCAGAGCCTTTGATCATGACATCCTTGATGGAGAGGATGAACCATTTGGCAGGAAACAGGTTGGCGATGACCTGAAAGAACATAGGCATGCTGTTCAACGGGAACAGGAACCCGGAGAGCAGCACGGTGGGAAGAAACAGCCCCATCATGGTGATCATCATGGCATCCACCTGCGTGCGGCTGATGGAAGAGATGAGCATGCCGAATGAGGCGGCGGTGAGCATGAAGATGATGCACAGCGCGAGCAGCATGGCCAAGTCGCCGTTTACGGGCATCTTGAAGACGGTGACGCTGATGACGATGATGGTGATGGTGCTGAACAGCGATATGAGCATATAGGGAATCACCTTGCCGATGATGATGTAGATTTTCTTCACCGGCGTGATGAGGAGCATCTGCATGGTACCGGTCTCTTTTTCGCGCGCCAGGGTGATGGAACTCATCAGCGCGGTTACCAGTACCATGATGAGGGTTATGATGCCGGGCACGAACATATAGACGCTGTTCAGCTCGGGGTTGTAGAGCATCTTGGCGGTGACTTGGAAGGCCGAACTTTCAACGCTGCTGTTGTATTGCTCCGTGAAGTTGTAAACCACTGAACGCACATAGTTGTTGAGGATGGAGGCCACGTTGAGGTCTGACACGTCGTTGATGACCTGCAAGGTGGCGTTGCGTTCTTTGGAAAGCGATTCCTCAAAGCGGGTGGGGATGATGATGGCCAGCTTGATGCCCTTGTTCTTGAAGTCGTTGTCTATTTCAGCCTCGTTTTCGGGGTAAGAGACGATCTGGAAATAGCCGGAGGCGGAAAGGTCGTTGATCAGGATTTTGGACTGCGAGTCTTTGGAGAGGTCGAGCACCGATATTTTGGCGTTGCGGATGTCGGTGCTGATGGTGAAGCCGAAGAGCAGCACCAGCGCCACAGGCATGGCCAGCACCAGCGCGAGCGTGATCTTGTCGCGGATGATGTGGATGAACTCTTTTTTCAATATGATTCGCAGTTCTTTCATCTGTTCGGCTTATCGTTTCACGAATTTGACAAAGACGTCGTTGATGGTTTCGGTGCCGGTCTGGGCTTTGATTTCGTCAGGGGTGCCGATGATCTTGATCTGGCCGTCGGTCATGATGGAGATGCGGTTGCAGTATTCCGCCTCGTCCATGTAGTGGGTGGTCACCAGGATGGTGACGCCGCGGGAGGCGGCCTGGTAGATGAGTTTCCAGAACTCGCGGCGCACGATGGGATCTACGCCCGAGGTGGGCTCGTCGAGGAATACGATGTGCGGCCGGTGCAGGATGGCAGTGGCAAATGCCAGTTTCTGTTTCCAGCCCAGCGGGATGGCGTTCACCAGCGTGTTGGCCTGCTTGTCCATGTTGAGTTCGGCAAGGCTGCTCATGATCCGTTCTTTCAGTTCTTTGCGCGGAATGCGGTAGATGGTGCCGAACAGTTGCATGTTCTCAAATACGGTCAGGTCGCCGTAGAGCGAGAAGCGCTGGCTCATATAGCCGATGTTGCGTTTGATGAGTTTCGACTGCGTGAGGATGTCGTAGCCGGCAATGGTCGCGGTGCCGGAGGTGGGCTGCAGCAGTCCGCTCATCATCTTGATGGCCGTGGTCTTGCCGGCGCCGTTGGCCCCGAGAAAACCGAATATCTCACCCTTTTTCACCTGAAAAGAGATGTGGTCAACAGCGGTGAAATTGCCGAATTGCTTGGTGAGCCGGTTTGCCTCGATGCTGTACATGGTCTATTTCATTTTTACGATTTCTATGAAGCAGTCTTCTACCGAGGGATTGATGGAGACAAGCGTTTCGTGGCGCAGCCCGTTCTCTTGCAGGAACTTTTCGAACGTGGGCAGCGCCGTGTCCAGGCTGTCGTAAAAGGCTATGTGGCAGTTGTCGCCGTACGGGTAGTAGTTGCAGTTGAGCGGGCAGCGCTCCATGGCGGAAAGCAGCGCGAAGATGTTGTCGCAACGGAACGTGAACAGTTTGCCCTTGAAGTTCTGGATGAACGTGCCCGGCGGGTTGATGCCGATGATTCTCCCGTCCTGTATCAGCGCGATGCGGTCGCAGCGGGTGGCTTCGTCCATGTAAGGCGTTGAGACCACTACGGTGATGCCCTCGTGCCGTATGGATTTCAAGATGTCCCAGAACTCTTTGCGCGACACGGGGTCAACGCCTGTGGTAGGCTCATCAAGGAAGAGGATCCGCGGTCGGTGTATCAAGGCGCAGCACAAGGCCAGTTTCTGCTTCATGCCGCCCGAGAGCTTCCCCGCCTTGCGGCTCTTGAAAGGTGACAGCTGGTTCCAGATGGGACGTATCAGGTCCATGTTGTCGTCGATGCTGCTTTTGTACATCACGGCAAAGAAAGTGAGGTTCTCCTCCACGCTGAGGTCAGGGTAGAGCGAGAATGTGCCCGGCAGGTAGCCGATGACCTGCCGCACCGCCTTGTAGTCGCGTATCACGTCCATGCCGAAAACGGTAAGCGTGCCGCTGTCGGGCAGCAGCAGGGTGGTGAGGATGTTGAAGAGGGTGGACTTGCCCGCGCCGTCGGGCCCTACCAGCCCGAACACCTCCCCATCGGCCACTTCAAGGCTGACGTTGTCCAGCGCGACAGTCTTGCTCTCGTATGTCTTGTTGACGGCCTGGATGGAGATTGCGTTCATTTTTGCGGCGTTCGTGACGGTGTTAGGTTATTTGAACAGGACATCACCCGGCATGCCGATCTTGGCGGAGCCGTCGTTCTTGAAGCTCACTTTGACGGCATATACCAGATTGGCGCGCTCGTCTTTGGTCTGGATCATCTTGGGCGTGAACTCTGCCTTGGGAGATATCCAGGATATGGTGCCCGGCAGCTGTATCTCCTCGCCGTCCTTGTTGTCGAGCCGCACAACGGCACTTTGCCCGAGTTTTACGGTAGAGAGGGCATCCTCGGTGATATAGACCTTGATGAACATGTTGGTGAGGTCGGCGATTTTGAAGAGCGGCTTGCCCTGATAGGCCAGTTCGTTCTCTTCGATGTACTTGTTGATGATGGTGCCCGTGATGGGCGCTTTGATGCGGCAGTTGGAGAGCGCGTGTTCCAACTGCTTGAGTTGGAAGCGCATGGCCTCCACTTCCTCCGACAGGGAATGGTTTTGGGTGGCGATGTTCGACTTGGCCGTGGCAATCTGGCTTTCGGTGATGTTGATTTCGGCCTGGATGTCGTCAAGCTGTTTTGTGGAGGCGGCGTTGGCCTCTATCAGCTTGTTGACGCGCTGCTTCTCTTTGTTGAGCGTCGAGAGCTGGTCTTCCAGCACGCGGGTCTGCGACGACTCGTCGGGCCTGCGTGCAAGCGTGGCGTTGATGGACGACTCCAACTGCTTGATTTGCAGGTATGTCTGAAACGTGTCTATGCAGCCTAATATGGTGCCTGCTTCGTAGGTTTCGCCCTCTTTGATGTTAAATGAGAGCATTTTGCCGTTCCCCTCCGACGACACGATGATTTCGGTGGCTTCGCATACGCCGTAGGCATCGGCATCGCCTTTGTTTTTCTTGCAGCCAGTCAATATAAGTACGCATGTTACCGCAGCCAAAGCCGCAACTTTGGAAATCCTGAACATGCAGGCAGTTTTTTTCATATTCGTCCCTTTAACGTTGTTGATATTATAACTCATTCAGTTTTAAATAATTAGTTGAAATGAACAATGGCATTTGCAACCATTTTAAAACGGGTGCAAAAGTATTCTTTTTTTCGGAACGGCAGCGGCAGTCGGAACAGGGCTCACGGCTGCCGCACGAAAGTGATTTTAGAGTTTAGAACTTAGAGTTTTGAGGCGTTACGCATTAGTGTTTTATGTTTTTTTGTTAATTGCGAAAATGCGAAACAATACAGTTTCCCATCTTACGTCTCAAGTCAGCCCGAGGATTGAGTGTTGGACGGAAAAAGTCTTACGTCCCATTTTTCTGTTTCTTTTCCAATTCTGGCAACAGCGCAAAAACCAAGACCCCGCAAACGCGGGGTCTTGAAGGATTTTAAAAATCCACAAAAAATATGAGAAAAAACAAACTGTTGTCTTGTTATTCTGCTTTATAGAAAGGCATTTTCACGGTTACGGCCTTGAGGAGGCGTTCGCGTACCTTGATGAAGATTTCGGTGCCTGATTTGGCAAATTCTTTCTTGATCAGGGCGGTGCCGATGCCTTTGTTGACAGACGGGCCGAACGTGCCGGAACGGACTTCGCCGATTTTGTTGCCCTCTGCGTCACATACTTCGTAGCCGTTTCTCGGAATGCCGCGGTCAATCATCTCAAAACCTGTGATTTTGCGGGTGAGGCCGTTAGCCTTGAGGTCTTCCATGAATTTGCGGTCGATGAAGTCCTTGCCATCTACGAATTTGGTAATCCAGCCCAATCCGGCTTCGATAGGGGAGATGGTGTCGTCGATTTCGTGACCGTAGAGGCAATAGCCCATCTCAAGACGCAGCGTGTCGCGGGCGCCAAGGCCAATCGGCTTTATGTCGAACTCTTTGCCGGCTTCAAAAACGGCGTCCCATACTTTGAATGCGACCTCGTTGGGGAAGTAGATCTCGCATCCGCCAGAGCCCGTGTAGCCTGTTGTGGAGAAGAGGATGTTGTCGATGCCGGCAAATGTGATGATCTTGTTGGTGTAGTACTCCATGTCAACGACGTTGGCGTCTGTGAGCTTCTGCATGGCTTTCAGGGCCAGCGGTCCTTGCACGGCCAGTTGGGAGATGCTGTCGGAGATGTTGGCAATCTCGGCTCCGAAAGCCTTGTTCTGCTCTGACACCCAAGCCCAGTCTTTGTCGATGTTGGCTGCGTTGACGACGAGAAGGTAGTCTTCGTCGTGCAGGTTATAGACCAGCAGGTCGTCAACCACGCCGCCTTTGCCGTTTGGGAAGCAGGAGTACTGCACCTTGCCCGGGTAGAGGGCTGCCACATCA
>CAVIPZ010000144.1:0-4458 GCA_963644715.1 bacterium
TTTCTGGACTTGCTGGTTCGGATCAGTGCCAGTGTTGTGGGCATCCTCGCTATCCCGTATGTGATTTCCGTGATGGGCTTTATGCTGAAAGAGAAAGAACGCGAACTGCAATATTATACGATGAAGAAAAACAGCAATGCCGGCAACCCTGTCGCCGGCATTACGAATTTTCACGACAAGAGCGGGAAGTTCGCTATTTCCATTAAGAACGAAGACCTGCTCTATTTGGAATCGGCAGACAATTATGTCAAGATTCATTACCTCAACAATAACGAGGTCTGCCAGTATCTTTTACGCAACACGCTCAAGAACGTGGAGGAAGAGTATGCTTCTGCCGGGCTGGTACGATGCCACCGTTTCTATCTGGTGAACATGCACAAGGTTAAAATCGTAAGGAAGCTGAAAGGCATTCTGGTGCTGGAGTTCACCGACTTGGCCAAGTCGGTGCCCGTTTCCAAAACTTACATCAGTTCTATAATCGATATTCTTGCGCAGTCGGAACAGCATAGCGAGGAGAAATCCGATTAGTTTTCAGTCTTGTATGAAAGCAG
This sequence comes from bacterium, assembly GCA_963644715.1. GTDB lineage: Bacteria > Bacteroidota > Bacteroidia > Bacteroidales > WCHB1-69 > F23-D06. The sequence continues at coordinate 552 of CAVIPZ010000144.1, forward strand.
CGTATCTTCGCTGTAATTGCGGATGAACTCCAGGCTTTTGGCGATTTCGCATTTGCCCGTCTGGATCATCAGTTTGCAGGAGTTCAGGTATTTTCCGTCTCTTTCGGCATCGGCCAAGAGGAGGTAACCCATAATGACGTATCCTACGGATTCTACCAAACGGCGAGCGTTGAAGTCGTAAGCTTCGCCATGGAACTCAGAAGCGGCTTTCTGCATTTCGAGATAGCGTTCCGTCATGGCTTTCAGTTCGTTGCGCAACGGCTCGAGTTCGGCTTTCAGCGGCATGGCTTCATATTCACGGATGCGGTTTATGAAAATCTCGCTTCCCACGCCACGGATGGCGGCCACTACCTGCAACTGCGAGGTGCCTTCGTAGATGGAGAGGATGCGGGCGTCGCGGTACAGCCTTTCGCAGGCGTACTCTTTCATAAAGCCAGAACCGCCATGAATCTGAATGCAGTCGTAGGCGATGCGGTTGGCATACTCGCTGGAGAAGAGTTTCAGCAGCGGCGTAAACATGTCGGCGTATTTCTGGTTCTTCTTGAGTTCGGCGCGCTCTTCGGAGGTCAGGGTGCGTTCTTTTGAAATCTGTTCCAATGCCTTGCAGACATCCACAAAACGGGCGGTTTCGTAAAGCAGCGAACGAATGGCATCGGTTTTGGCGCGCATGTCGGCGAGCATCTCATACACTTGCGGGAACTCGGCGATGGGTTTGCCGAATTGCTCGCGCTCGTGGGCATAGCTGAGCGCTTCGCGGCAGGCGGCCTCCGCCAAACCAACCGACTGTGCTCCGACACCCAAACGTGCGCCGTTCATCAGCGACATCACATACTTGATAAGCCCGAACTTGCGGCTTCCGACAATCTGAGCCGGCGCATTGTTGAACACTAACTCTGCGGTAGGCGACCCCTTGATGCCCAGTTTGTTCTCTATTCGCCTGATGGTTACGGCTTTGTCTTTACGGTCGTAGAGGAAGTAGGAGAGCCCGCGGGCATCTTCTGTGCCCTCTTCTGAACGTGCCAGCACCAGTTTGATGTCAGCGTCGCCGTTGGTGATGAACCGCTTCACGCCGTTCAGCCGCCAGCAGTTGGCTGCCTCGTCAAAAGTGGCTTTCAGGCGCACCGACTGCAGGTCAGAGCCTGCATCGGGCTCGGTGAGGTCCATAGAGCAGGTGTATCCCTGGTAAATCATAGGCAGGTATTGCGCTTTCTGCTCTTCGCTGCCGAATTCAAGAATCGTTTCGGCGCAGTCTTGCAGCCCCCAGATGTTGGCAAACCCGGCATCGGCGCGCGATACGATTTCGGCAGCCATCACGTAGGGCACGTAAGGGAAATTGAGACCGTCATATTTGCGGGGCAGCGACAATCCGTACAGTCCGGCGTCGCGCAGCGCTTCGTGGTTTTGTTGAGTCCCTTTGGCATAGACAATGGCGTTGTTTTCGATGTGCGGACCTTCTTGATCTACCGACTCGGCATTGTTGGCAATCACCTCGCCGGCAATCTCGCCGATGATTTCCATCACCTTGTCGTAGTTTTCCATAGCCTCGTCATAGCACGACGGGGCATCCTCGCAATGCGCGCTTTCGGAATAGCCGCGTTCTTTCAGTTCCACGATGCGGCCCATAGCCGGGTGGTTGAGGTGAAACTTGAGATTTTCGTTGTCTGTATAGTAATTTGACATCTTTCTGTTCTTTATTTCTGGTTAGCAATATAACTGTTGATCAATTTCGGCAGCACTTCCATCACATCGCCCGTGATGTTATAGTCGGCGATGGCGCAGATGGGCGCGCTGGGGTCTGTGTTGATGGATATGATCTTGGCTGACTCTTCCATGCCCGCGCGGTGCTGTACGGCTCCGGAGATGCCGCAAGCGATGTACAGTTTAGGACGCACGGTAACGCCCGTCTGTCCGATTTGCCTTTCGGGCTCGGCAAAACCGGCATCCACGGCGGCGCGGGTGGCGCCCACTTCGCCGCCAATCAGTTCGGCATAGCGGTGCAGCAGTTCAAAGTTCTCTTTAGAACCAACGCCGTAGCCGCCAGCCACGATGATCTGCGCGTTCTTGATGTTGATTTTCTTCGTTTCAATCTTCCTTTCCACAATGCTTACGCGGAAATTCTCGGGGGTGAGGTATTTATCTGCGGGCAGCATTACCAGTTTGCCCGTGCGGTTCTCGATGCGTTCTTTTTTCATGACGCCTTCGCGCACCGTGGCCATCTGCGGGCGGGTGTCGGGGTTGACAATTGTGGCTATGATGTTGCCGCCAAAGGCGGGACGGATCTGGTGCAGGATGTTCTGGCAGACTTTGTTCTGCCGGTTGTCTGCATAGTCGGCAATCTCGAGGCTGGTGCAGTCGGCGGTGAGGCCGCAACGCATACGGGAGGCCAGACGCGGGGCAAGGTCGCGCCCCGTGCAGGTGGCCCCGAAGAGGGCAATCTGCGGCTTCTGCTCCTCAAAGAGCTTTGACATGATGCTGAAATGTGGCAGCGTGCTGAACGGGAACAGCCGCTCGTCGCAGGCATAGAAAATCGTATCTACGCCGTATGGATAGAGTTGTTCTTCAAGGCCTTCTATCTTGTCGCACAATACGGCTGCTTCTACGGCTACGCCTAAGGTATCGGCCAATTTCCGGGCTTTGGAACATAACTCGAGACTTACATCCGCCACCTTGCGTGCTTCATTGATTTCACAATAAACGATGATATTATTCATTGAAAAAAATGTTTGTCTTGTTGTTTTGGGTACTATATATAATATTGTATAGGGAATGCCTTGGTGACGGCTATCCCAAGATGTGGGCGTCCATCAAGGTGCGGGTCAGTTGCTTCAGCCCCTCGTCTGTGGCGGGCACGGCAACGCTCTCTTTCTTGGCAAGCACCACATTCTCGATTCCTTTCACGCGGGTAGGCGATCCCGTCAGTCCGAGGCGGTTGCTGTCGGTGTCAAGGTCGTCGCAGTTCCACTCCGTGATGTTGAGGTATGCTATGTTTTCGGGCACGGGCTCGAGGTTGCGCTCGCGGGTTTCGGTGGTCGAGCGGGCGTTCTTGTACCTTACGGTGAGGTGGGCGTGTCTGAAACGGCACGGGGCGGCGGAACCTGAAACGGTGACCAATGCGGGCAGCGCGGTCTTCACGGTCTCAAAGCCGTTTTCCAGCCTCCGTTTCACGGTGATAGATTCGGCGGCCACGGCCTCTATGGACTCGGCGTAGGTTATCTGCGGCAAGTCGAGTTTCTCGGCAATTTGGGGGCCCACTTGGGCGGTGTCGCCGTCAATGGCCTGCCTGCCGCAGAAAATCAGGTCAACATGGCCCAGTTTGCGCACGGCCATCGAGAGGGCGTAGGAGGTGGCCAAGGTGTCGGAGCCGGCAAATCGCCGGTCGCTGACCACATAGCCGTTGTCGGCGCCGCGGTAGAGGGCTTCGCGGACAATGTCGGCGGCGCGGGTCGGTCCCATTGTGATGACGCTGACCTCCACGTCTTTGAGCCGGTCTTTCACCGACAGCGCCATCTCCAGCGCGTTCAGGTCTTCGGGGTTGAACACCGTAGGCAGGGCGGCTCTGTTGATGGTGCCGTTGGGCAACATGGCATCTTTGCCGACATTGTGCGTGTCGGGCACCTGCTTGGCTAAAACTGCAATTTTCAAACGCATAATTTTTCTGTATTTTTTTAAGGTGCGAAGTAACAAAAATTATAGGTTGAAAACGGCACGCCCGAATAAGTGAGGACAGAAAGCCGGAATGTGCCGCAAAAAATCCCGTTTTGTGGCGGGCGGCGGCGATATGTGGCAAAAAACACCAAATAATGGGCGGACGTGCATCCAAAGCGCACTTCGCCGCCGTATGACGACACTTCGATTCCAGGCAAAAACAAGCAACTGGCGGCGCAAAACGCTGAACGAACTGTAAACT
>CAVIPZ010000144.1:4468-5118 GCA_963644715.1 bacterium
CTGTAAACTTTTGCTGATGTTGACGGGTTAATCTGTTCTTTTTTTCATCTAAATCTTAAAAACAAAATTGCATTTATGTGGTCTATTTTACTAAAAAAATCTTATAACAATCACAAAATCAACAATATAGAAAATATTTGCGGGGGGGGGTAACGTTCCGTTATTTTGCTAACTTTGTCCCGTTTTTTAAAATTGAAAATTCGCCTGCCCGCTCAGGTCCTCTGACTATACAACTAAACTTACTCGCGCACTCTTTCACAAGCTTGCTACCTTTCGTACAAGAGAGGCCGTAGCAAAGCACATATCACATTTAAATCGACAATAATAAAACAACAAAAAATACAAAAACTTATGATGAAAAAATTATACATTCTGCTTTTGGCCGTTTGTCAGCTGGCTGCAATGTCGGCTTTGGCGCAGGGCTTGCCGTCCTATTCGTTTCAGGCGACCGTTTCAACCTACACCCCAATTACGGGTACAGCCATCGACGGGTGTGTGGGTCGAGATAACACCGATACTGTGGCGTTGCCGTTTTCTTTTACATTTGGCGAAACGACCTATCCACAAGGAACAGACATTTACGTTTGTACCAGTGGGTTTATCTCCCTTGGAAGTCCAGTGAACTATACAGATCAAATTTCAAATTATAG
>CAVIPZ010000145.1:0-5114 GCA_963644715.1 bacterium
CCGCATAGACTTATGTGGCGTGGTCGAAACCGGTTGTTCTCCGGCATTCACGTCAAAACCATTGCTTTCCAACTCGGTGATATTGGTACCGACAGCATAGAGATACATATCGATGACGATACCTATTGCAGCATTCACCTCTTGTTCGGATGCGCTGATGCTGCCATGCGCCTCATCGTTGCGCAATTGCCGAACTACATCAAGACGGTTGCTGAATTCCTGGATTTCGGGTGTATGACTATACTTTAGTAACTTCAGTGATGGTATGCCGTAGATACATGTCGACAACGTGGCTCCCTTCTCGGGATCACGGTTTTCTATTTCCTTGCTATTAATAAGGTAGTACAGTTTCTTCAGGAACACCTCAAACTTCATCAGCAATTGGTTCAGGTGCATCCGTTTCTCGCTGGCGGAAAGTCCCTCTGCCATGCAGAGCATGTTGAGCGAGTCTTTCACCATGTCATCCATGCCGTCAAGGTGCGGCTGCGACTCCGTGTTCAGCACAGCGAAAAAGTTGTCTACCACCTCGTCGATCGGACGTATTCTGCCTGCAATCTTCTCGAAGTGCGGAGCATAGACGGAGCACATGCGTTCCTTGAGCACTTCCTCGTTGTAGTCGGGACGCAGTTTTTTGCGTGCCAATTCCAGCAGATCGTCCATCGTCATGCCCTCCTGCGTCGGGTCGTTCTCGTCGGTAGTGTCGTAGTCGAAGTCGGACTCACCATTCTCCACAGATTTCAGTTGCTGCATGAAGATGGAATAGAACTGCTCTACATTTTCGTCAAGCATTTTCTTGAAGCAGTCAACTTTCACAAAGTCGTCACGTTTCTTCAGTTCCACCAGTTTGTAGATATTCTGGTGCTTTTGATATTCCTTTAGTTTCTCGTCTTCCTGGGTCTTGTCATCACGGAGCACTGCACAGAGCTTGTCTTTCTGATGGAGCCACTCAAACATCACACCTATCTCCTTGAGCCACATTTGTGCTTCGTGTGCATTGATCTGCTCCTGTTCGTTGAGTTGGCGGAGCAGTTCCAGCAATTGCTCCATCGATTTTTGCTTGGGCTTCTTCTCCTTTGGCCCGTCATGTGGTCTTCGCTTGCCGCCAGTCCCTGTTTCGTCCTCGTCAGTGTCAACATCGGTGATGCCCGCAATCTCGTCGCTGTCAGTCACGTCGAAACTGTAGCCTTCTTCCTTTGTACTTCTTGTAGCGTCACGGTAGATACGGCAGAATATTTGCCAGAAGTCGAGGAAGGTCTCGTCGGTATATTTCCCGGCAATGTCGTAGATGTTCTTCAGCGACATCAGCGAGGAGGCATATTTGCCCACAATGAAGCGCAGCATCCTTGCGGCATTGTCCTTTACTGGGTCTATGTACCCAGCATCTCCTTCTTTCAGTCCCTGTTCTTCGTTATGCTGACGTATGGCCGCCTCTCTGGCGAAACAGTTTTCTACCCAACTTCTTATGCCGTTCTCCATGTCGAGCACGAAGTCAGCATCGTTTTTCTGCTGCGTGTATGGCTTGAACCACTGCAGGTAAGGCTCGCCCGCAGCCATCTGCTTATAATAACCGCTGATGAGTTTGGCTTCTTCCTCCGGGTTGAAGCACGAAACGCTCATGTCGCAGTATTTCCTGAATGCCGCATTGATGCTTGCCGTGTTCACGTTCTGCCATGAGCAGTCGATGACATGACACTCGGTCTTGTACTTGCATGTGCGGTCCACACGACTGATAGTCTGTATGGCGTTGATGTCCTGTATCTCCTTGTCGAGGAAGAGGGTGTGCAACTTGTTCTCGTCGAATCCGGTCTGTAGTTTGTCCACCACGATGATGAGTCCGTTTTTGGCATTCTTGAAGTTCTCTATCACCTGCTCCTCCGGCACGCCAAAGTTGAGCGAGGCGGACGACTCGTAGCGTTGGCTGTCGCTATAGACTACTGATATAGGAGCGTCGGCATACTTGGCATAGCGGCTCTCCTCACATTTCTTGGCAAAGAGTTCGCGGATGATTCGTGTGTACTTGATGGCGACGGGGATGGACGTTACTGCCAGCATTGCTTTGCCTTCGCCGCGTATCTTGCCGTAGACGAGCGTCACAAGACGGTCTACCACAAACTCGGCTATCTTTCTCATCCTCGGTTCCGAGTCATACACTCTCTGCTTCACAATCTTCACGTCAGGCATTTTGCCGTTCTCGTCAGGCTCAATGCCGTTGGGGAACACAAACTTCACGGGCACATTGTAGGGAATGATGTGCTTGGTGGGGTCGAGGATGTAGCCGTCGTCGATGGCCTCCTTCATGGTGTAGGTGTCGAAGGGCACCCACATCGGCACGGTGGTGGCGCTGCGGAACTCTCCGAAGCGGCTCAGTGTCTCGTCGCTCGGTGTGGCGGTGAAACCTACGAGCAGGTTTTTCTTCTTGATGGTCTGTCCCTTTTTGTTGAACGAGTCTTGCAGACGTTCGAAGAGATTGATCATCTCCTTGTTGTTCTCGCCGGAGTTGGAACGGTGTATCTCGTCGATGAGGAACGCCACGCGCATGTTTTGCAGGGTCTTGCCCGCATCGTCGATGGCTTTCTGCAGGTCGAGAAACTTCTGTATGTTCACCACGATGATGCGGCGCTGGTCGCTAAGGGCGTCAACAAAGGTTTTCTTGTCCATTGCCTCCACAAACATCGATTTGTCGATGTTCATGTTGTACATGCACTCGTCCAACTGTCCGCGCAACTGCAGGCGGTCTACCACAAGCATGATTTTGTCGTAGGCATAGGCGCCGTTGAAGCGGTAGTCTTTGAGCATGAGGGCGGTCCAGCCGATGATATTGCTCTTGCCGAAGCCGGCGGCATACTGCATTAGGAGGGAGTAGACATACTTGTTGTTGCAGTAGCGTTCGCGGCGCACAATGATTTCCTCCACCTTCTGTGTCGGAATGCCGAGGGCGTAGAGTTCGCGGCGCAGTTTGTCGTTGTAGTAGTTGGGGTTGGCCTCGTTGTCGAGCATCTCGCGTATGCGGCCTATGATTTTGTCGCAGCCGAACTTCTGCTTGGGGCGCGGCGCAATGAGCCGGCCCGAGTTGGAGGTTCGGGTGCGCATCTTCAGTTTCTTGTCGTATTTGTATTTGTAGGAGATGAAGTTGAAGTAGAGTATCTCGTTCTTTATCGCCTCCTTGGAGTAGAGGGCGCGTGCCGTCTCCTCGAAGCGTTGTTTCTCGGTGAGCAGTGGCGAGGAGACGGGATAGAGTTTGAACACCTTCTTCACCTCGGGCACCAGTTTGTCGATGGTGGCGGTAGACGACTTGGTGGTAAACTCGGCGTGTGCCGCGTCATATATCTGCGTCATGTTGCGCATCACGTAGGTCTCGTTGATGTCGGAGGCGGTGATGTGGATGGCTTTTTCGTAGATGGCGAGCAGGGCTTTCTTCTCCTTCGCCACCTTCGGGTCGGCCTGCTCCAGGGAGGTGATAGTGCGCACGGCGGCGAGATAGTCTTTTGCCACCTTTGTGCGCCCCTGCTCGCTGGCGTTCTGACCCATGGTGACGCTCTTCAGTTCCATGTAGCCAAGGAAGATGCCGTTGAGGTAGAAAGTGACGTCGGGGCGTACCGATGTTATCGGTGTTCCGTTGTACTGCGACTTATACGACGACTCCTCCACGGCGCAGAAGATGTTCTTGCGGAAATCCTCGTCGCCACGCAGTTCGGTGTTGGGCACATAGAAGAGCGTGAGCGTCTCTCCCTCAAAGGAGATGGTCTTGAAGGTGTTGAAGAAGATGGCTACGTTCTGTTTGTCCACCACCTTCTCGCGTATGGTCTCCATGAGTTTTGTGCGCAGCGCGTTCTCATCGCCGTCGAACCGTTTCATGAGCCGGTGCCACTCGGCAGGCTGTGAGGTTTGCAGGAACTCTGCCAACACCGAGGGGATAAACATGCCGTTGTTCACCACGTTGGGAGCAACGTAGCGGTAGCCCAGTCCGCCCTCGTCTTCGCGACGGCAGAGAAACTGCATCACATAGTCTTTCTGTATCTTTCTTTCGTCCATGGCTATTCTTTATTTTTGTTTATGGCGTTACACCGCACGTTTGCCTGTTATCACTTCGTCTATCAGCGAGCGTTTCAAGTCGCCGTAGCGGCTGATTTGCTTGTTGAGGTTGGCGACGATGGTGTCTATCTTGCCGCACTTGTCATCGAGGTAGGTGGCGATGGAGTGTTGCTCGGGGAGAGGGGGACATGGTACATGAATAATCAATATATCTGAGATGTTGAAGAATGATTGATTTGTTGAACCAACTGCCATCTGCTCCAATTCTCTTCTTTTGGTTGATAGATAGTAGTACAAGAATCGCTCTGAATAGTTCTTGCAACGAATAACCATAACGTGTCCATCGGTTATTACTTTTTTTTCACCTTTATAGTCATAATATCCAACTCTACCTACAGAGCCACCACCAAGAGTATTAAGCAAGACATCTCCATACTTAAGGAATTCGTAATCTTTTCTTTCTGCAAAGAAATCATCTTCTCCGTACTTAATGTCTGTAAAGTCCAAACCATTGTTTTGGTTATTTCGTTGACCAAATATCCAATTGTCGTTCTCGATAAAGGTATAAACAGGAGTTTTGCCCATAAAGACTTTGTTTGAGATATCTTTAATCCTCTTCACCTCCCACTGTTCGGGCACTTGTCCAATCCACTCGATGCCAGAGTCTTTCATTTTGGCATTTGTGTCGAGTCCTTTAGTGACGGCATGGTTGATGATGCTCTTCTTCAGACGAAGATAAGCATCCCGCTTGCGAGTGAGAAGAGACACTTGACGGTCTATCTCCGACAACTTCGTGTCGAGGTAATCAACCATACGACGCTGCTCGGAGAGAGTGGGAATATTAAACTCATAAGTTCGCATAAACAGTGGTGAAATTCTTTTCAATCCACCTACACCACACATTGTGGCACATGCTTTACCTTGAAAGTCGCCAGACTGCGAAAGGTAAAACAAATACTCACTTGTTACTTTCTTGCCAGGTCGCAATATAAAGATTTCAGAACTTCCGAAGCCAGTGCCGTTAAGCAAGTTCTTTGCAATAGCAATGTTTCCATTTTCAAAGCAAGGAGTCACTTTTGCGA
>CAVIPZ010000146.1:0-5082 GCA_963644715.1 bacterium
GACTCAAGATCACATTAAAGAAGGTGAAGATAAAGAAACAAAATTCTATTATAACATAACGTTCGGAAAAAAGGAATTGGAAGTAGCCTTTTTCCCATACCATAACGAAAAAGGACATGCTTGTCATATAGCCTGCAAACAAACATTGCCCAAATTTGTCCAAAATGATCTCAGTAAAGAACTCACCGAAGAATTCAGCAATGATAGAAATGGTATTCAGAAATATGACACCTCATACGTTGAGGCATTGGAAAGATTTGACAGAATATCGAAAAGATTGCTTGAAATCCAAGAGTCTCGTAAACTCCGGATTAAACGGAAATAATCCGTCGTTTTGGATAGATATCCACCTATTTCAAGCAAATTTCATCCCCTCAAATCAACAAAAAACGCAAAACGTAAAACCTACTCCAACAGCCCTCGATACTTTCTGATGGTTTCTTCAAGGCCCAGATAGAGTGCGTCACAAATGAGGGCGTGACCGATGGATACTTCTTTCAAGTTGGGGATCTGCTGGCTGAAATAACGCAGGTTGACCAGCGAGAGGTCGTGGCCGGCATTCAGCCCCAATCCCTGCCTGTCTGCCTCTTGCGCCGCCACGATGAAGGCCGCAATAGCCTGCTCACGGTCTTTGGTGTAGTTGGCGGCATACGACTCGGTGTAGAGCTCTACCCGGTCGGTGCCCGTGTGCTTTGCCCCGGCCACCATGACAGGGTCGGCATTGACAAAGATGCTGGCGCGGATGCCTTTCTCATGCAGGCGCGCAATGATGCCCGAAAGGAACTCCCGGTTGGCTATGGTGTCCCAGCCGGCATTGGAGGTCAAGGCCTCGGGCGGGTCAGGCACTAACGTGACCTGCGTGGGCAATACCTCCGTTACCAAGTCCATAAAACGGTCAGACGGATACCCCTCAATGTTGAATTCGGTGGTCACTATCTTCTTGAGGTCATAAACGTCGCGGTAGCGGATGTGCCGCTCGTCGGGGCGCGGATGCACCGTGATGCCCTGTGCGCCAAATCGTTCACAGTCTTTAGCCACTTGCAAGAGGTCAGGCATATTGCCGCCGCGCGCATTGCGCAGGGTTGCCACTTTGTTGATGTTTACGCTAAGCCTTGTATCCATAATTCCGTTGGTTTCTGTTTGCTATTGTATGTTATTGTCTTTGTTGTCTTGTCCTTTCTCGAGTTGCGCGGCCACAATCTCGGCGATGTCCTTGACTTGCAGTTCGGTGCCGTGGCGGAACGCTTTCTTGCACATCGGACAAGCCGTGGCTATCAGGTCGGGGTTGGGCTTCAGCAGGTTGTCGAGTGCTGCATTACGTATCACCGTCTGCTGGTCGAGGCTGATGACGGTGTTGCCGAGGTTCATGCCGCAGCAGAGGCTCTTTTCTTTCTCGTTTTCAGTCTTGAGCAGCACCGCCGTAGCGTTGAGCACGTTGCGGGGCTCTTTGTAGATGCCGCAGCCGCGCCCTAAGTCGCAAGGGTCGTGGTAAGTTACCCTTTCAGTCCCCTTCGTCACCTTTATCCGGCCGGCTTTTATCAGGCGGTCCAAATATTCGGTATGGTGCAAAACGGGTATGGGGAGGCTGTAGTCGTTTTTGAAGGTATGGTAGCAGATGGGGCACGATGTGATGAGCATCTCGGCACCTGAACTGAGGATAAGTTCGGTATTCTTGCGCCTCAACTCGGCAGCCTGGGCGTTGAAGCCCTGCTGTTGCAACGGGCGGCCGCAACAAATGCTGCGCTCCTCGTCCATAAACCAGTACTTCTGCCCTGCCGCGTTAAAGATGGTCTGCATCGACTGCGTAATGGCCGGCGTAAGGCGCGACATGCAGCCTCCAAAGTAAGCCACACGCCCTATAGCGTTGAATGACTTTACTTTGCTGAGATATCGGTAGTTTTCGGCGATGTCGAGCGCGCCCTTGTCGCGCGAGATGCGGCGTATGCCCATCAAGTCGATGTTCACGGGGCAGTCTTCGGCACAGCGGCGGCACATCAGACAGTTTTTGCCCGCAGCGATGATGTCTTTGTGATGCTCGAGGTTGCGAAGATTGCGCAGCAGATACACCGACTGCACGTCATCGATGCCGAGGTTCTTGTAGAGCGGACAGGCATCAATGCACATGCCGCAGCGCGAGCAGGCACTGAGTTCGTATTTGGTGTAGCCGGTGATTTGGGTATGTTCGCGCAGACCGAGTCGGCGAAAATAGATCAGGAATATCTCGGTAAAGATGTGCATATACCTCGTAAAAGGCAGCAGCACAAAAAACAGGCAAAGCGCCAGGGAATAGAGCGTCCACAGCGGCAGTTCTACTACTGCTGCCACCTCGGGGCTGAAGAGGTTGCCGATGCTGCCCGTGAGGAAACCGCCGTTGCCGTAAAGACAGGCACTGGCCGACTCGCTGAGCAGACGCAACGGAAAAATGCTCCAAAGCGCGATGCGGATAGCGTTGTCCATAACCGTGTGTTTGGTGGCACGGCGCATGCCCATAATGCGGGAGTAGCACTTTTTGACGAGTGCCAGAAAAATGCCCGACAGCACATAAAGCAGCAGCAGGTCCATCAGCTGCGTGAAAAACAGCGCCATTTTGGTTTCAGGCGGCGCCGTGTGGAAATAACGGTAGAAGATGGCCACCCAGAAGTGGAACTTTCCTTGCGTGCCGATGCGGCTCTCGATGGCGCCTACCACGATAAGCAGAAACCAGCCAAAGGCGATGCTGCGGTGCATATAGCCGAGGCGGGGATTTTTTTTGGAGATGCGCAGGTGAAGCAGACACTCCTTGAACATCTCCCACAGAGCAGGCAGCAACTTGCCCGTGAAAATATTCTTGCGGATGGTGGCGCGCTGCAGCCGGTCAAACTGCCGGATCCAGCGTACATACTTATAGACACAGATGATGAGAAGAGCGAAAGCCCCTAACACAAAAGGCAATACGAAAGGACTGAAATTCTCCATTAGCGTAACATTTCGTTGGTGTTCGTAAGTATTTGCCTCATATTGATGATGAGAGAGCGCAGGTTGACGCCGCGGGGACACACCAGCGTGCATTTGCCGCAAAGCATACACTTCTGCAGTTCCTGCTCAACCTTGTCGTATTGTCCGCGGCTGAAGCCGCAGTGAACCTTGCGGATGTTGAAATCGGTGAAAGCCCGTGCCGAACAGGAGGCCGTGCAGCCGCCGCAGCCGATACATCTCCGGTAAGAGGGGACAAGCTGTGCCAGTTGACGGTATTTCGACAAGTCGGCATTGCTGAGTTTCACCGAGCGCGTTTGCGTGATAGAAAATCCAAAATCTGCCATTATTTCTTCAATACTTTTTCGCGGAGGGCGATGCCGCCGGTGACTTCAAAAATCTTGCGTACCTCATCCATATCCTCGTGTGGTATGTCGCGCAAGGCGCCAGGACCTTTGCCGTGGTAGTTGGCGCCCAGTTTCGGAGCCACCTCCTGAATATTGTCGATAAACCATTTCCAGACGGGGCCCTGCTCCACATGCAGTTCAGGCTTCACCCGGTCGGGATAGACGCAATAGCCGATGTCGAGGATGTTCTGTTCAACGGTCTGCATCAGATGAACCTGCTGGCGGCCCATGCGGCTGTCCTTGAAGTAGCCGAGTTCCTGCGATATGCGGCGGAGGATGGAGATGATCTCGCCCGGGGCGTTTCCTCTGGGACAGCGCGGCATGCACGACATGCACTGGCCGCAGTACCAAATCGTGTCTTCGCGGAGCAGTTTCTCAATGGCGTCATTGTCTTCGCGCTGCACCGTGTCGCAGATGCGGCGCGGGTCATAGTCGTAGAACTCAGCCGCAGGGCACACTGCCGTACACATGCCGCAATTCATGCAGGCCTTGAGGGCTCCCTCGTAGCGCGAGTCCTGTTTTATCAGGTCTGTCAGGCTCATCGTTTATTTCTGTTTTATTCTGTTGAACTTCATAAGGCGGAAGAAGAATTTCGGAAACGGCTTGGTGCGGTCTTTGTTCATCATATTGATGCAAAGGTTCAGTTTGCTGACGATCGGGATCTTGTGTACCTCCACGAATTCAATCAGCGTTCCGTCGGGGTCCTCAATGTAGGTAAAATGACCTGAAGCCTGTCCCATATCAAACTGGTCGTCGCCGGCGCAGCTATCTACGGTGAACTTCACGCCGCACTCGTTGCAATGCTGTTCAAAAGCCCGCATGTTGACCACCTCGAAGCAGAGCTGTATAAAGCCGGGGTCGCCCCAAAAGCGTCCCTCAAAAATCTTGCGGGGCTGGCGGTCGAGCGCCTGCACCAGTTCTATGGTGCTGTTTCCGTACAATTCGCTGAACGGACCGCTGAAAGGTTTGGAGCGGGCAAGAAGCACGCGGCGGTAGTTCTGTTCGCCGCCCTTAAGGTACTGCCAGTCGCTGAACACGCCCGTCTTGTCATAGACCACCGTGTCGTAACCGAGCACCTCGCCGTACATCTTGACGGAGCGTTCCATATCGGACACGCCGGCCATAGCGCCGACGACGCCGCCGGAGTAGCGGTTCTCGTCTATAAACATATAATTGTCTTCCACAATCTGGAAGCAGTTGCCGGCGGGGTCGTGTACATAGAACGTAGGAATGCCGCGCGGGTCTGTCACTATCGGGGATATGGAAGTGCATTTGCGGAGCAGTTCCTCGTGGTAGGCGGCAATGTTGTGGCTTTTCAGTTTTGCCGCAAAAAAGCCGAGGTCGCCCGTCTGGATGTCGAAAGCGGGCGGCACGGGCTTGCGCTCCGAATACTGCCAGATTTCAAATCCGCCGCCGCCCTGCAGGTTGATGTTGATGCAGGCGTGGCGCTTTTGCGGAACATTGCCCGTATAGGGGAGCATACGTTCCGCCACCGTATTGTCTTCCAGAATCTTGATGTTTGCCTGAAACATGTCGGCCATCCATTTTTCAGAAGCCTTCATGTCTTCTGTGCCGACACCTATCTGCTGGATTCCCGCAATTGTATAATTCACCATTTTGCGTCTGTTTTTTTATTCAGGGTGCAAAAATACAAAAATTATCAGACTATATTTTTGTATTTTTGCACCCGATTCAATCAAAAAATCAATCTATTGTATTAATA
>CAVIPZ010000147.1:0-5066 GCA_963644715.1 bacterium
TTTCCGTATTGTGCAAAAATTTCCTTTTTAACTTCGCTTGTCAAATACATAGTTTAAACGTCTAATTTTTAATATTTCTTCCTTATCTATTTTCAGGCGGCAAAGATACATTTTTTTTCGTACCACATCTTCCGAAAAAAAACTATCTTTGCAGACTTGTGTAAAAAAGAGACGCGTATGACTAAACTCGCCATCGTCATCCTGAACTGGAACGGGAAAAAGTTCCTTGAACAGTTTCTTCCCGCTCTGGTTCGTTCATTGCCGGAGTATGCAGAAGTCGTTGTGGCCGACAATGCCTCGACTGACGATTCTGTCCCTTTTCTGAAAGAGCGCTATCCGGACATCCGTGTGCTGGAACATGCGCACAACGAGGGGTTTGCACGTGGTTACAACATGGCATTGGCGCATATTGAGGCACAGTACTACTGCCTGCTCAACTCCGACATTGAGGTGTCAGAGCATTGGATTGAGCCCGTCATCGAGATGATGGACAGCAACCCTACTATCGCAGCGGTGCAACCTAAACTGCTGTCATACAGCAAACGCGACGAGTTTGAATATGCAGGGGCGTGCGGCGGCTATATCGACAAATACGGCTACCCTTTCTGCCGGGGACGTGTGTTCGCGAGTCTCGAGAAAGACCACGGGCAGTACGACACCGCAGCTGACATCTTCTGGGCTTCAGGTGCCGCGCTTTTCGTTCGCAGCGACGTTTACCGCACCATGGGCGGCCTTGACCCCGACTTCTTCGCGCATATGGAAGAGATTGACTTCTGCTGGCGCATCAAAAACGCCGGATACAAGATAAAAGTGAACCCCGCCTCCGTCGTTTACCATATCGGAGGGGGCACTTTGCCTAAAAACAACGCGTTCAAAACCTACCTGAACTTCAGGAACAACCTGTTTCTGCTGCTGAAAAACCTCCCCGAAGAGCGTCTTGCCGTCACTTTCACGTTGCGTTTCTTCCTCGACCAACTTGCCGCGTTCTCGTTCCTGCTGCAAGGGCACTTCAAGGACTTCGCCGCTGTCTTTAAGGCCATGTTCCAGTTTTATTCCCGTTACAAGGAGTTCAAAGCCAAACGTAACACACTGCCCAAACTGGCATTCACGGACACTTTCCCAAAGTCCGTCGTCTTTATACACTATTTCAAACGCAAAAAAAGGTTTGACGGGCATCAATTCCTATAAAATCGTCGGTTTACTATGTTAGAGATCTTCAGCACTGCATACAACTATATGCTCATCATCATGAGCGTTTTAGGTGTTGGCGTATTCGTCACCCTTCAGTTTGTCACCCCGGCCTACGGTATGACTTTCAACAACCGTTGGGGCGTTTCCGTGCGAAGCAATCTGGGCTGGTTCATTATGGAGTCGCCCGTGTTCTTTGCCATGTTTCTGCTCTATGTCGTCTCGCTGATAGAATGTGTGAAACCTTTCAATATCGTCACGTTCATCATGTTCTTCTTCTTCGAGTTCCACTATTTCCAGCGGTCGTTCGTGTTTCCGCTGCTTATGAAGGGGCAAAGCAAGATGCCGATTTCGATTATCATCACAGGCTTCATCTTCAACACATTCAACGCGTTGATGCAAGGTGGGTGGCTTTTCTTCTTCTGTCCTGACCACTATTATGACATATCGTGGCTTTGGTCGTGGCAATTCATCGTCGGCACGCTCATTTTCTTGTTCGGCATGGTGGTCAACATTTATGCAGACCGCATCATCAGGGGGCTGCGCAAAAACATCATCGACAACAACTACTACATTCCAAAAGGGTGGCCTTTCACCCGCATCAGTTCTGCCAACTATTTCGGCGAAGTGCTGGAGTGGCTCGGATTTGCCATCCTCACCTGGTCGCTGCCCGGGCTGGTGTTCCTGCTCTGGACCTGTGCCAACATCATACCGCGCTCCAAGGCTGTATATGAACGCTATACCCAGTTTTTCGGGCGCGAGTTCACCGACCTCAAACGCTACAAGATTTTCCCCTGGATTTATTAGCCCCTCGTCTGCACTATGAAAAAAAGCCTGATTATAATGATTGTGCTGCCGCTGCTGGCAGGTTGCGACTATTACAACCACCCCACCATCCCCAATGCCAGCGTTGACTTCACGATATACCCCAACGATGCCATGTATTACAGGCTGAACACCTACGGCGGGTACGAGTATTTCACGGGAGGGGTGAACGGCATCATCGTCTATAGGCTCAGCGAATGGGACTTTGTAGCATTCGACCGTGCCTGCTCGCACGACTGGACCGAGCAGGGCTCGTGGCTCTATGTGGCCCCCGACGGACTAAGGCTGGTAGATTCGCTGTGCGGTTCCACTTTCAACATACTGGACGGCAATGTGTTGAGCGGGCCGGCCATATATCCGTGCCGCCGTTACAACACCCGCTACGACGGAGTACGGCTTCGGGTTTACAGCTAAACTTTCCTTTATTCTTTCTTTTTTATCATCAAGACATTCGACACTCCGCGTTCGCCTTGATAGTCGAACCGTCCGTTGTCGGAGGGATGATTGACAACGCCATCGTGCGGAAAGTCCTTGACGTACATGGTAGTGGAGCCGCCGCCGTCGAGGTTGATGGCATCGCGGCAACCGAGCCACTGCATGGTCAGCGCCAGTTCATCGAGCGACAGTCCCTCGGCCTCGCGGGTACGCCCATCGGCGGTAAGCAGCAGCAACGTGCCGTCGGCCTTGATGCCGATTGCCGTGCGGTTATGCCGTTTGCTCACGAAAGAAAGGTCATTGCGCATAGGCAGCCGATTGCCTTGGCAGATGAGCAACGGACCTGCCGTCATGATGTCGGAGACCGTGAGCGTGCGCTCCCAAAGCCGCGCACTGTCGGTATGCAGTATGCGCACCTTGCCGCTGTCGATCACAATAGTGCCGTACTGATAGTATTTTCTGTTCACGGTATCCTTTCCCGGCTCGTTGACGGCAATTTCTTCGCCGCCGATGCGGAGATGGCAAATCGGATTATGTTTATTCATATCAAAAAACGAACCGTTCACAGCCGCCAACGCGCCGTTTTTGCATGCCATCACAGAAGTGCGCGTGCGCACGGGCTCCCACGCAAAAGCCGCCGCAAGTCCAGCGGACGGGCTGACCTCGAGGACGGCAATGTACTGGTTGCTTCCAAAATACTCATGCCCCGAGAAGCACACCCGCCGCAACACCATACCGTCGAGGGTATCTGTCTGCCACGAGGCTGAAGCCAGCACCACCGAATCGGGAAACACGGAGAGATGCGCAGATTCAACTTGCTGTGCATCAATATGCTGGCTTGCAGGCTTCGCCGCTGGCATACATATTATGCCGCCAGCCACCAAAATCAAGACAAATGCCGCGCGCAGACATCGCTTCCATTTTGCCCGCAGGCGGTTACTTTCTTCTTTTATCCTCATCGTCACCCTATTTTTCAACCGACAGACCCGTCAGCATCCTAAACGGCATCGCCGTTGCCAAAAAATCCGGAAGTCTTACAACTCCCGGATTATGCTGACATTGTTTGTCGAGTAGTGTTGCTCAATTGTCTTTTCGCGTTAATACTAATATCTATATAGGTCAGTCTTGTAAGGGCCGTCCACCTTAACACCGATATAGTCGGCTTGTTTTTGGGTAAGTTTGGTAAGTTTGGCTCCGATTTTGCCGAGGTGAAGTCTGGCCACCTCCTCGTCAAGATGTTTCGGCAGATTATAGACGCCTATTTCGTAATTGTGCTGCCAGAGGTCGATCTGAGCCATAGTTTGGTTGGTAAACGAGTTGCTCATCACGAAAGAGGGGTGTCCCGTGGCGCAGCCCAGATTGACGAGGCGGCCTTCTGCCAAAATGAAGATAGAGTGGCCGTCGGGGAAGATATACTCGTCAACTTGCGGTTTGATGTTGCGTTTGCGGATGTCAGGCTGTTTCTCGAAAGCCTCCACTTGGATTTCGTTGTCAAAATGACCGATGTTGCAGACGATAGCCTGGTCTTTCATCTTGTTAAGGTGTTCTTTGGTAATGACATCGCAGTTGCCCGTGCAGGTAACATAGACGTTGCCTTCTTCGAGGGCTTCATCTACCGTCTTCACCTCAAAGCCTTCCATAGCGGCCTGGAGTGCGCAGATCGGGTCAATTTCGGTCACTATGACACGTGCGCCGTACGACCTCATCGACTGGGCGCAACCTTTGCCCACGTCGCCGTACCCGCACACCACAACCACCTTGCCGGCAATCATAATGTCGGTGGCGCGTTTGATGCCGTCGGCCAGCGACTCTCGGCAGCCGTACTTGTTGTCGAACTTTGATTTTGTCACAGAGTCGTTCACATTGATGGCCGGAAAGAGCAGTTCACCGCGTTCCATCATCTGATAGAGCCGATGTACGCCCGTGGTTGTCTCTTCAGACACACCCTTGATATCCTTAACCATATTGTGCCATTTCTGGGGGTTCTCTTTCTGTATCTCCTTAAGCGTGTTGAAGATAACGCCTTCCTCGTGAGACGAGGGTTCCTTGTTGAGGATAGAGGGGTCGTTTTCGGCCTTGTAGCCTGTATGTATCAGCAGGGTGGCATCGCCGCCGTCATCTACGATAAGTTGCGGACCTTTGCCGCCAGGAAACGAGAGTGCCTGATTGGTACACCACCAGTAATCTTCCATAGACTCGCCTTTCCATGCAAACACAGGCACGCCGGTAGCGGCGATGGCAGCGGCTGCATGGTCTTGTGTCGAGAAGATATTGCAGCTGCACCATCTCACTTCGGCGCCCAGTTGCACCAACGTTTCAATCAGCACGGCCGTCTGTACCGTCATGTGCAGGGAACCCATAATGCGGACGCCTTTCAGCGGCTTGCTTTCACCATATTTTTCGCGGAGCGCCAGCAATCCGGGCATCTCCTTTTGGGACACTTCTATGTCTTTGCGTCCCCATTCTGCCAAACTCATGTCGGCTATCTTGTACTTCATTTCGTAATCTGTCATTTTCTTCAATGTTTTTTATGCTAAAAAAAATCGTTTAAAACTCAAATTCTCACGTTGTTACTCCCACTCTATCGTTGCAGGCGGTTTTGAAGAGATGTCATAGCA
>CAVIPZ010000148.1:0-5027 GCA_963644715.1 bacterium
GGCTATATCAAACTCGACCAGTTTACGGAGAAGGCTGCCACAGAGGTGAAAGAGTCTTTCATAAAACTCAAAGAGGAGGGGATGAAGTATCTGATCCTCGACTTGCGCAATAACGGCGGCGGCCTGCTTAGCGAAGCGGTCGGCATTATGAACATCTTTGTGGAGAATGGGGTCACAATCGTTGAAACGAAAGGCAAGATACCGGAGCAACAGCGCGTGTTCAAGACCCAGTTTCCCGTCACGGACAAGCAGATTCCGGTCGCCGTGCTCGTGAACGAACATAGTGCTTCGGCTTCAGAGATTGTCTCGGGCGCTTTCCAGGACCTTGATCGCGGGGTCATCATCGGCAAGAAAACCTACGGCAAAGGTTTGGTGCAGAATGTGCTGCCCCTTGACTACAACACGAGTCTAAAGATCACGGTTTCAAAATATTATATTCCCTCAGGCCGTTGTGTGCAGAATATCGACTATTTCAATCACGACACTACTAAGGCTATGAAGATTCCTGACTCACTGGCAGTGGCGTTCAAGACTAAAAACGGCCGTACTGTCTATGACAAGGGCGGCGTGGAACCCGATGTGGTCACCGAAGACAGCCTGGTGAGCAATGTGCTCGTCGCGCTGGTTCAGAACAACCTGATATTCGACTTCGCAAACCGATACCGCTGCACCCACGACACTATTGCGGCCGCCGACCGCTTCGTAGTGGATGACGCGCTCTATAATGAGTTTGTCGCTTTTCTGAAAGGGAAAGACTATAGTTACAAGTCAGAAACGGAGAAGTTGCTGGTTGACCTCAAGAGCGCGGCCAAGGATGAACGCGTCCTCGCTTCAATTCAGCCGCTCTGTGACCAGCTTGGCCAAAAACTTCAGGACGAAAAGTCGCAAGACCTCATAAAATACAAGAAAGAGATTTCCTCTTATCTGGCTTCCGAAATCGTAGTTCGCTATTATTACCAGAAAGGAAGGCTTATGAACCTGCTGAACGACGATCCCGACGTGCTTACCGCCAAGTCTATTCTCCTTGACGCAAAAAAATACAACGCGATACTCAGCCAGTCGAAATAACCGATGCTGAAACGGGCGACATTTCACCGCAGTTTTTACTTGCTCTGCACGATGGCGTTGGCGGCTATGTTGCCGCTGTCGCATTTCGGTATGGGGCTATGCTCGTTTCTGCTGATGCTCAACTGGGTTGCAGAATGGAACTGGAAAGAAAAACTGCAGCTGCTCAAACAACAGCGGCAAGGGCTTGTATTCTCCGCCCTTTATATGGTCTGTTGCATCGGGCTGATAAAAACGGACAACTGGCAGCAGGCGGGACAATACTTGCTCAATTCGCTGCCCGTGTTGCTCGCCCCGCTCATCATCATCACAACGCCGCCATTCAACGCTTCCGACATGAACAGGATATTCAAGGCTGTCATTGGCGGAACGCTCTTTGCGGTTGTTTGCTCATTGGTGTTTTGGCTCACCCGACCGGTGCAAGACATACGTCAGATTTCCATATTCATCGACCATATACGCTTCAGCCTCTGCATCGTTTTCGCTATAGTGTTGAGCATCCGCTTTACAATCCAATATGTCCGAAACAAAGACCGCCGTTTCTGGCTTTATATGTTTGTGTCTCTCCTTTTGATCTTTTATCTGTTCATCTCGCAGACTTTAACGGGGTTGGTACTGGCATTTGCCCTCTTCATTGTCGGCTTCTTCTATCAAATGAGGGCTAAAATGAATGCTCAGGTCAAAAAGGGCGTGCTTTGGTCTATGCTGGTTTTGTTTCTGGTTGCCGGAGGCTATGCCGTGTATATCACATTGGATTATTGTTGTGACCGAGACAAACAGATTACCGCAACGGTCACCGAGATGGGCAACCCCTACCAGTTTGATGCTACGTCGATTCTCGAAAACGGCCACCGTGTCGGATACTATGTCTGCCCGTCTGAATTGCAGTCGGCCTGGAAACAACGTTCCGATTCGGCCTATAACGACCTTTTGGAGCAGACGCTTGTCCGCTATTTGAACTCTATGGGACAGCATAAAGACTATCAGGCGGTGATGTCGCTGTCGGACGATGACATCCGCCGGGTGGAGCAACAGGTTGCCAACGTCGCCTACTTCAAGGAACTTGGATTGCGCAAATCGCTGTACCAGACATTCTACAGCATCAGTGTATATCAGAAGAGCGGCAAGGTTGATGGCTCGTCGTTGCTGCAACGTTTTGAACTGTGGGGCGCTTCATTCCGCATCTTGTCGTCATACTGGTTGCTGGGTGTCGGCATGGGAGATGTGAAAGACGCTTTGAGTTTGCAGTTAGAGAAACAGCAATCATCGATCGTTCACCGTCACATCCAAGGTTGTCACAACCAGTACATCACCTTTATGATGCTGGGTGGCGTGTTTGTGGCGGCATACTTTGTCTTTCTGATGATATATCCTATAGCGGCTATGCGGGAACGGCTGTCGTTTCTGTACATTGTTTTGTCCATAATCATATTCCTGTCATGTCTGGTGGAGGACACGATAGACTCGCAGACTGGGCGAATGCTCTATTCGGTATTCCTGCCGTTGTTGCTGTTCGGCGGCAAGGAGGATGCAGATTAAACGATGCCGATGATTTCAGTGATGTCACGGATGCCTTCTTTCAGGCAAAGGGTTTCAAGTTGGCGGCAGAGTTCCTGTCCTGCCAACGGGCGGCTAAAGTTCACGGTGCCGATTTGCACGGCACGGGCGCCGGCCATCATAAAGGCAAGGATGTCTTCGGCGGTGGCGATGCCGCCGATGCCGATGACGGGTATGTGTACTTGCTTGCAGACCGAATGAACCATCCGCAAGGCGATGGGGCGTATCGCGCTTCCTGAAAGTCCGGCATATACGTTCTCAAATACCGTTTTTCGACGGTGTATGTCGATAGCCATAGCCTGAAAGGTGTTGACCAGCGACAATGCGTCTGCACCGCCGGCCTCGCAAGCCAAGGCCATGTCAACGATGTTTTCGGCATTTGGTGAAAGCTTGACAATCAATGGCTTGCGGCATACTTTGCGCACCTCTGTAACGACCGCCTGCGCAACGCTGGCCTTGATGCCGAAAGCCATGCCGCCGCTTTTCACGTTGGGACACGATATGTTAAGTTCCAGCATGTCAATGTCGCTTTCAGAGAGCAGTTCGGCGCCTTTGATGTAGTCGTCCATGCTGTGCCCGCCCATGTTGGCGATAAGCACGGTGTCAAATTTGCGCATGTTGCGGACACCCTCGTTGCGGAAGGCCTCGATGCCCGGGTTCTGAAGCCCTACGCTGTTCATCATGCCCGACGGGGTCTCGTAGATGCGGATGCCGGCATTGCCCTCTTTGGGATGCAGGGTGAGCCCTTTTGAACAAATGCCTCCAAGCAAGGACACATCGTAGAGTTCGTTGTATTCTTCGCCGAACCCGAACGTCCCGGAAGCGGCTATAATGGGGTTTTTGAAATGTATTCCTTTAATGTCAACAGCAAGGTTCATGGCAATAGCGTATTAAATGGAAAAAACTTTTTCGGCTTCAAAAACAGGTCCGTCTTTGCAGACGCGCCTCATGCCGTCAGCCGTCTTGATGCTGCAGCCCAAGCAGGCGCCGATGCCGCAAGCCATACGTTGTTCCATAGAACACCAGCAAGGCACGGACTTCTCTTGGCACATCGCAGCCACTTTCCTCATCATGATTTCAGGGCCGCAGGTGAACACGGCATCATAATCTTCGGGATGAAGCAGGTCGGTGACGAATCCTTTGTGTCCCTCTCTGCCGGTCTCTGTGGAGATGAAGAGGCTGCGGCAATAGGGTACAAAGTCGTCCAGAACAAAAACATCATCCTTGAAACCGAGGAATGTGTCCACAATGATGTTCTTGGCCGAGAGTTCCTTGGCAGTTTCGCACAAGGGCGGAATGCCCACGCCGCCGCCCACGAGCGCGACCGACTTGGCCGACAAGGTCTCTATGGGGTAACCGTTGCCTAATGCGCCCAACAGCTGCACAGGGTCGCCGGGCTTGAGTCGAGCGAGTCTGTGCGTTCCCTCGCCAACCAGCCGGTACATGAAACTCAAGGTGTCAGCCTCGGTTTTGAATATGCTGATCGGGCGCAGCAGGGTAAGTTCGTTGTCCCAGCATTTGAGCATAAAAAACTGGCCTGCCATGGCGTGTACGCCATGGCGTGATGCCGTAAGCACAAAGATGTCTTCTGAAATCTGGTCGTTGTGCAGGACTTGGGATTCAAAGCAGTTCATGACGGGAGATAGTTTCGTGACAGTGACGGTTCAGGGGCGGGTGTGTTGCAGGATGTCGTTTCGCATGCGGAGCGTCTCTTCTCTGGCGCAAGCGGCAAAGTCGTTTTCGCCGCCGGGCTGTTTGCGCCAAGCCAGCAGGATGCCTCTCGAGGAGTTTACTACACCGCCGTTGCCGTTTACAAGGTACTTGGCAATGTCCTCGGCCTTGCCGCCTTGTGCGCCGTATCCGGGAATCAGGAAGAAGGTGGTGTCGAGCATGCTTCTGATTTCAGCAGCTTCGTCGGAATGGGTGCAGCCCATAACGCCGCCGATGCCCGAAAAGCCGCATTTCCCGATGAAAGGCTTGCCCATTTCGTTGATCCGTTTGCCTACAACATGATAGACGCGCTGCCCGCCATCAGTGGGCAGGTATTCAATGTCTTTGGCTCCCTCGTTGGAGGTGCGGATGAGGACAAACACCCCTTTCCCTTGCTTTTCGATGTACGGGAGATATGGCGCAAGGCTGTCTAACCCCATATAGGGGCTCAATGTGATAAAGTCGGCTTCAAAATCGCCCGTGAAATGCGCTTTGGCATACATTTCAGCAGTCTTGGCAATGTCGCCCCGCTTGATGTCGGCAATGGTCACGGCCTTTTTCTGGCGCAGGTAAGCCAACGTCTTGGCGTATGCTCTCATACCCGCTATGCCGTACGACTCGTAATAGGCAATCTGCACCTTGTAGCAGGCGGCCGTGTCCAGCGTGGCGTCAATCAGCGCGCGGTTGTATTCCCA
>CAVIPZ010000149.1:0-4984 GCA_963644715.1 bacterium
TCATAAAATAGTAGTTCATCTTGAACGTATAGCTGTCGGCCGGACTGCCATTGATATAGACTTTCCCGTCTTTGACAGCAAGCGTGTTGTTCTCATATTGCCTGATAATCTTGTCGTACAGCACAATGTTCTGTGTGTCAAGCTGCACCGTCATCCCTTTGTACGGAATCACGATTGGACCGAAGTTGTCTTTGTTCCAAGAATAGGCGGGCGAATGCGGGAAGATGGCGGGGTCATAGACTTGGGGCTTGTCTTCAATCAACTGCAGCGAGAAGCCCATTTTGGCCAGACGTCTGCACTGTTCGTCGGTAAGGCGCAGCACATACACGTTAGGATTCGCTTTCTGCAAGTCTTCCTCATTGATGTTCAGTTCTTTGCGTTTTTTGAGCGAGAGTTGCATACCCGACGGATGCGACACGAAATAAGAGTACTGGATGCGTGACGGATTGTTGGCGGGCTTGCCGTTGATATAGACCTGCCGGCCGATGACGGCGAGTTTGTCGCCGGCAATGCCGACACATCGTTTCACATAATTCTCTCTTTTGTCAACGGGGTGGGTTATCACCTTATACTCTTTCCATACGGCCTCACGTCCCTTGCCCGGATAATAGACGCCGCCATATTTCTGTTGCATCTCGGCAATCGTCTCGGGCGAATAGCGGTAATAGACATTCTCTTTGTCGGCACTGGAAGCTTGCGGGTTAAGCATCGCTTCAAACTCGCGCACAATAGCATAATAGCTTTCGGCTTGCCGTTCCTGAACTACCGTGTCACCGTCAGGGTAGTTGAATACCACCACATCGTTGTTGCGGATCGGGCGCAGTGCCTTGGCGCGCAAGTAGGGCAGCTTGACAATTTCCGTATAAGACTTTGCGGCCTGTGTCAGCGGCAGCCTGTTGTGAACAAAAGGCACAGCCACGGGTGTATTAGGCATCCGCACCCCGTAAGCGAGCTTGCTCACCGACAGAAAGTCACCCACCATCAAAGAACTTTCCATCGACGATGTCGGGATCTTGTACAGTTCAAACCAGCAGCAGCGGATAATGTAAGCGGCGGCCACGGCAAAAATCAACGCGTCGCCCCAAGAGCGCGCGCTTGTCTTCTTTACCTTGGGCAACTCGCTCCGGCTTGTGTATTTCTCCCTTTTCGACCAACCAAGCCAGGGCAAGTAGAACGGGAACAACAGCGTGCCCAATATCAGCGGCCCGTAACCGAACTTCCTGAACTGGTGGATAGTCTCCCAAATCATATAAAAGAACATGAAAATTCCGATATACGGAATCAGAAAGAGCAGAAACCACCACCATTGGCGTTCTATGACCTTGCGGATCCATAACCAGACATTATAAAACGGTATCACCGACTTCCACGGTGCGATTCCTGCTTTCTTGAAGATACCCCAAATACCGATTTGCCAGCCGACAAACATAATCAGCAGAATGGTAATGAGTATGGGTGTTGAAATGTACATTATAAAGGTATTTTACGGTTGATAATGTGCTTAATGATTTTATTTTTCGAGATCAAAGACGATGTCCTGGAAATCGTGGATGCCGGGATGCCGAAGCAGCCAGCAGGCAGCCTTGACCGCCCCCTCTGCGAATCCTTTGCGGCTGTGGGCCTCATGGACAATCCGGATGTCGTCAACATCAGACTTCCAACTGACCACATGCGTGCCGGGCACCGTGCCGATGCGGTGCGAAACAACGGGCAGGAATTCCTCGCGGGCGGTCTGCTCTGCCGGTTTCCAACCGTCGAGTCGGTCAACCGCCTTCACGATGTCGTCAGCCAGACGTATGGCCGTTCCGCTGGGGGCGTCTTTCTTCATGGCATGGTGGGTCTCTTCAACCTCAGCGCAGTACTGCGGCTGTCGGTTCATAAACGAGGCCAGAAAACGGTTCAACTGCAAGAAAAGGTTTGCGCCGATGCTGAAATTGGAACCATAGACCAGCGAACCGTCATATTGCCTGCAACGGGCTTTCACCTCTTCCATACGCGGCAGCCAGCCCGTAGTGCCCACCACCACAGGCACATGGTTCTCAAAGGCACGGTACATGTTTTGCACCGCCGCCGAAGGCACAGAGAAGTCAATGGCCGCATCTGCGGTCTTGAACTGCGCCATACGTCCGTTCCACTCCTCCTCGTTGTCGATGACGGCTACAATGTCGTGATTCTGCCGGCACAGTATCTCCTCCACCTGCCGGCCCATCTTTCCATATCCTAATATTGCTACTTTCATAATTCTTACCATTTAAAACTAAAACTGACGCCGTAGGCGGGCAATGACGAACGTGCAAACTGGTTGTTCAGCAAAGCCGGTGACACCCTCAGCGACAAGTCGTCCGATATGTCAAAGTCATACAGATGCGCATCCACCACCGCATCAATCATGTTCAAAGCATACAAAATAGCGGTCACACCGATAGAAATTTCCATATAGCGCAGATACTGGTTTTTCTGTTTTATCAGGTTCTCGTCGGGGATGCTGGCCAAGTCGGGGTTGAGTTTGGACACCACCCCGTTTTTCCTGTTAATGTACTCGTTGCGGTAGGTGAAGACCTCGTTGCCGGTATAGTATATGCAATAGGCTGAAGCGCCGAGGCAAGCATATACAATCGGCACTTTCCAGTATTTCTTGTTGTAAATCTGCCCACCGCCCGGAATGATCGAAAGCAGCATTGCGGCGGTAGGGCTGTGTCTGCTGGTCTTGACGGAGTCCTTTTTTGCCATTTCGGTGACCGGTGCTGAACAAGGCGCTGCGTTCAAGGCCGGAACAGCCAGCAGCACAAGGAAGAGCATCAGGACAGAGTGTTTGAAATGACGCATAGCAGTCGCATTAACAGCAAAGTTAACGTTTTGACTTTTCAATTATTGCAGCAGAGCAATAATTCTCCGCAAGTCGTCGTCAGACTTGAAAGGGATCGACAGAGAGCCCTTTCCGGATATGTCCTTGCGGATATTGACTTTTGCATTCAGTTTCTTGGAAAAATCCGTCTGGAAAGAGCGCACCTCGTCAGAAAGGGTAATCTTGACTTTTGTTTTCGGGGTTTTCAGTTCTGAAAGACGTTTCTTGACGAGCGTTTCAGTTTGCCGCACAGAGAGCTTGTCGTTGATGACCTGCCTGATGATCTTGCTTTGCAGTTCTTCATCCTCGACGGCCACAATAGCGCGGGCGTGCCCCATCGAGACCAGGTTGTCTCTGACGGCGACCTGAGCCTCGGGCGAGAGTTTGAGCAGGCGCAGATAGTTGGACACCGTGCTACGGTCTTTGCCCACCTTTTCGCTGATCTCTTCCTGCGAGAGCCCACATTCGTCCATCAGCAACTGGAAACTTACCGCTACCTCGATTGCATTGAGGTCAGAGCGCTGCAAGTTCTCCACCAGCGACATCTGGGCGGTGTGCATATCATCGGCGGTGCGTACATACGCGGCTATTTCGGTAAGTCCGAGCAATTTGGAAGCACGCAGACGGCGTTCGCCCGAAATCAGCTGGTATTTGCCGTTCTCAACAGGACGCACCGTAATCGGCTGAATCAGGCCGTCTTCTTTTATCGACTGTGCCAGTTCCTGCAGTTCTTTCTCGTCAAAATGCTTTCGAGGCTGAAAAGGGTTCAATTCGATAGAATCTATCTTAATCAGGCTATTGTTGCCAGCGGCAATATGGTTCTTAGGGTTGTTGATGTTAGATATGTCCATAGTGCCGAGAATAGCACCCAGCCCTTTGCCTAAAGAGGGTTTGTCGTTCTTTGTCATAATGCTTTCACTTTATATTAAATCGTATAACCATTCTTCATCAGAAACTCCTTGGCCAGGTTCAGGTAGTTGGTGTGGCCTCGTGACTGCACGTCATAGAGCACAATAGGCTTTCCGAAACTGGGGGCTTCGCTGAGGCGGACATTCCGCGAAATGACCGTATCGAACACCAAGTCGCGGCAATGCAGCCTCACGTCTTCCACGACAGCGTTCGAGGATTTGTAACGGGAGGTGTACATCGTGAGCAAGATGCCTTCAATGTTCAACTCCGTGTTCATGTTCGACTGTATCAGATTGATGGTGTTGAGCAGTTTGCCAAGACCCTCGAGGGCGAAATATTCACACTGCACAGGTATGAGCACGGAATCGGCGGCCACCAGCGAGTTCACCGTAATAAGACCCAAGGAGGGCGCACAGTCGATGAATATGAAATCGTAGTCATTCTTGAGGGCATAAATGGCATCCTTCATCCGGTATTCGCGGCGGTCGAACGAGATCATCTCAATTTCGGCGCCGACCAAATCCACGGTTGCCGGCAGCAGGTCCATATTCGGGACAGAGGTCGGGACAATAGTCTCCTGTACCATCTTGTTGCCGATCATGCAGTCGTAAATGCTGCATGCGTTCTCGTCGGGCTCATACCCCACCCCACTGGAAGCGTTGGCCTGCGGGTCGGCGTCAATCAGCAGGATTTTGAAATCCAAGACCGCAAGCGAAGCAGCAAGGTTGACGGCAGTAGTCGTCTTGCCTACGCCGCCCTTTTGGTTCACTATAGCTACGATCTTGCCCATTAGATGTTCAGGTCTAAATCGTCAAAGTCAACATCGATATTGTGTCCCAGCGAATCTTCCATCTCCGGATTGAACATGTTGTCCTCCGGGACTTTTCCGGTGTTGATGAAATCAACCACGCCGTTCAAGGCATTCTGGAACTTCTCGAAATCCTCCTTGTAAAGGAAAATCTTGTGTTTCTCGTAAAAGAAAGTGTCCGTATCCTGGTTGTACTTGCGCTTGCTTTCCGTAATGGTCAAGTAAAGCTCGTCTGTCCTCGTGCTTTTCACGTCGAAAAAATAGGTTCTTTTACCTGCCTTTATCGAGCGTGATAATACTTCATTCTTGTCTTGATTTTCCATCGCTTTGTATTTTAAGTTCTAAGTCGTTATCTTTTCTGGTTCTTCTGTTGTTCTTTGAGCATCTGAGCCTGCTGTTTCTGCAGCGCCTCCATCTTGAGT
>CAVIPZ010000150.1:0-4978 GCA_963644715.1 bacterium
GCTCCATGCCGCCCTTGAGACCGGGAACGCCAGCAACGACACCAAAGGCAAGTACGTGTTCACGCTGGACATGCCCACATTAGAGCCTTTCTTGATGTACTGCCAAGACCGCAGTCTCCGCAAGGAAATCTGGACCGCCTACACAAACCGCTGCCTCGGCGGAAATTATGACAATGCCACAATCATCAATGAAATCGTGAACCTGCGACTCGAAAAGGCCAACATACTCGGATTCGACAATTACGCCAACTATGTACTGGACGACTGCATGGCCAAAAATGACAAGAACGTGTATGAACTGCTCATGCAAGTTTGGAAACCGGCGCTTGCCAAAGCCAAAGAAGAGGCTGCCTCTTACCAGAAGATGATTGACAAAGAGCACGGCGGCTTCCAACTGGAGCCGTGCGACTGGCGATACTACTGCGAAAAAGAGCGGAAAGCCAAATATGACGTTGACGAAGAGGCCATCAGGCCCTACTTCTCCCTTGACACCGCACAGAAAGGACTCTTTATGGTATGCAACAAACTGTACGGGCTCACTTTCCGCGAAAACAGCGACATCCCCGTTTACCACAAAGACGTAAAAGCATACGAAGTCATCGACCGCAACGAAGTCATCGCCATTGTCTATATGGACTTCTTTCCCAGAGAGTCGAAACGGAGCGGGGCATGGATGACCAACTTCAGGGAGCAGTACTACACGCGCGACGGCGAGAACGTCATCCCTGTCGTGTCGTTAGTCTTCAACTTCACAAAACCGGCAGGCAGCCGTCCGGCGCTGCTCAACATCGACCAGGTGGAAACCCTCTTCCACGAGTTCGGCCACGGGCTGCACAGCATGCTTTCGCGCTGCCACTACCGTTCGCTTTCCGGCACCAACGTGCCCCGCGACTATGTAGAGATGCCATCTCAATTCATGGAGCATTTCGCGTTCGAGCCGGAAGTGCTCAAAATGTACGCCAAGCATTACAGCACCGGGCAAGTCATCCCCGACGAACTGATCAAGAAGATCCAGGCTTCCAAGACTTACGGGCAAGGCTTCATCAATACCGAATTGCTGGCCGCCTCGCTGCTTGACATGGACTATCACACCATCACCCGAAAGACGGACATCGTCCTGCCGGATTATGAAAACCGCCAAATGGCGCAGATCGGGCTTATATCATCTATAGTATCGAGGTACAAGAGCACCTACTTCCAGCACATCTTCTCCGGAGGCTACGGGGCTGGCTACTACAGTTACACCTGGGCAGCCGTTCTCGACAACGATGCCTTTGAGGCTTTCCGCGAGCACGGCATCTTTGACCAGGAGACAGCCACGGCATTCCGCATCAACATACTGGAAAAGGGGAACACCGAAGAGTGCATGAAACTCTACACGGCATTCCGCGGGCATGAGCCCTCCATCAAACCGCTGCTCAAGAACCGAGGACTGGAATAGCATAAAAAACATATCTTTGCACGCTTTTAGGAAAAACCGTCAAGAACATTATCTAACATTATCTAAATAACTGATAAACAATATGGAAAAATTCGATCCCGCAACCAACATCGAGAAGTTGGACAAAAAAGACGCTTACCGCGGCGTCAACCCTGCCATCTGCGACAGCGCCACATTCATGTTTGAACATGCCAAGACCATGACCGACACATTCCATGGCGAAACGGAGGGTTATTTCCTCTACTCCAGACATTGGAATCCGAGCACGCTGGCATTGGCACAGTCATTGGCCGCAATGGAAGGCACCGAGTCTGCATGGGCTACCGGTTCCGGAATGGCAGCCATCACGGTGGCACTCCTCCACGAAGTGAAAGCCGGCGACCATATCGTGTCCAGCATGACCACCTACGGCGGAACGTTCGCATTTCTGAACAACTACCTCAAGAAATTCAATGTTGAGGTCACTTTCGTCAATATGCAGGACCTCAATGCCGTCAAGAAAGCCATCAGACCCAACACCAAAGTTCTCTATACGGAAACGATGAACAACCCGCTGCTCCGTATCGCCAACATCCCTGAGCTCTCCAAGATTGCCCACGCTGCCGGCGCAAAACTGCTTGTTGACAACACCTTCACGCCGATGATCTTCTCACCGTACCGTCTCGGCGCCGATGTCGTCATCTACAGTATGACCAAATATGTAAACGGCATGAACGACTGTGTGGCAGGCGCCATCTGCGGAACAGCCGAATACATCAACTCCCTGATTGACGTGAACAACGGCACTGCCATGCTGCTCGGACCGGTATTGGACACTTTCCGTTCATCCAGCATCCAGAAGAACCTGCACACACTGCACATCCGCATGAAGAAACACGGCGAAAACGCCATGTATCTGGCCAAACGTTTCAAAGAAACGGGCATCAAGTACAACTATCCTGGTCTCGAAGAGCATCCTGACCACAAACTGTTCACCGAAATGATGAATGAAGGCTACGGATACGGCGGCATGATTTCCATCGATATGGACACAGCCGAGAGAGCCAGTGCCATTATGGAGAAAATGCAAGAACTGGGCGTAGGCTACCTCGCCGTCAGCCTCGGCTACTTCAAGACCCTCTTCAGCAACTCCGGAAAATCCACCTCTTCGGAAGTTCCTGAAGACATCCAGAAAGAAATGGGCATGAGCGAAGGCCTTATCCGCTTCTCCGTCGGTCTCGACAATGACCCGGAACGCACATTCCAACTCATCAAACAAGCCATCGAAGAGACCCGGTAATTACCGGTTTTTGCTATACCTCAAAGGCGGCCTCAAAGCCGCCTTTTTGCTTTTCTGAAGCCCACATCCTTAACGTCGGAAAAAACTGAACCAAGGCATAACTTTTAGCAAGATTGCGCACCGTACTTCCAACGATTTTTTATATCTTTGCATACTTTGAATTTTTAACAAAACCACTTGTAAATGAGCGAAATAGACAATATCAATCCTGCCGAGGAATCTTACGGCGCCGACAACATCCAAGTACTTGAGGGACTGGAAGCCGTACGCAAGCGCCCGGCCATGTACATCGGCGACATCAACGAACGCGGACTCCACCATCTGGTCAACGAGGTGGTGGACAACAGCATCGATGAAGCGCTGGCAGGATTCTGCGACAATATAGAAGTAACCATTCTGGAAGACAACTCCATCAGCGTGCTGGACAACGGCCGCGGCATCCCTACCGGCATGCACGCCAAAGAGCACCGCTCCGCCCTTGAAGTCGTAATGACGGTACTCCACGCCGGCGGCAAGTTCAACAAGGACACATACAAAGTCTCCGGCGGTCTGCACGGCGTGGGCGTCTCCTGCGTGAACGCGCTCTCCAAACACATGACCGCAGAGGTCTTCCGCGAAGGCAAACATTTCGTTCAGGAATACGCCTGCGGCAAACCGCTCTATCCCGTGAAAGTTGTGGGCGAAAGCGACTACCGCGGCACCAAAATCACATTCACGCCCGACGATTCCATTTTCTATACTACGACCTACGATTTTGAAAGGCTGTCGGACCGGCTTCGCGAGCTGGCTTTCCTCAACAAAGGCATCCGCATCTCCATTGAAGACCTGCGGTCAACCGACGAGCAAGGAAACCATCCGAAACACGAATACTACTCCGAAAACGGCCTGCGCGATTTCATCGATTATCTGGACCAGAACCGCGTCAAAATCACATCGAAGCCGATTTACATCGAGGGAGAACGGCAGAACGTGCCCGTAGAGGTGGCTATGCAGTACAACGACTCCTACTCGGAGAACATCCACTCTTACGTCAACAACATCAACACGATAGAAGGCGGCACACACCTCGCCGGCTTCCGTTCGGCACTGACCCGCACCTTGAAGAAATACGCCGACGACAACAAGATGCTGGACAAACTCAGCAAGGAGAACGTTGAGATTTCAGGGGACGACTTCCGCGAGGGACTTACCGCCATCATTTCGGTGAAAGTGGCAGACCCGCAATTTGAGGGACAGACGAAGACCAAGCTCGGCAACAGCGAAGTTGCCGGCATCGTAAACCAAATGGTAGGCGAAATGCTGACCAACTACCTGGAAGAGAATCCCAAAGACGCGAAAGACATTGTTGACAAAGTCGTCACTGCCGCCCGCGCACGCCATGCCGCCCGCAAAGCCCGCGAGATGGTACAACGCAAAACGGCTTTCAGCGGCTCCGGACTGCCGGGCAAACTCTCCGACTGCTCATCCAAAGACGCCTCCAAATGCGAGCTCTTCCTCGTAGAGGGCGACTCCGCAGGCGGAACGGCCAAGCAAGGGCGCGACAGCCATTTCCAAGCCATCCTGCCGCTGCGAGGCAAGATCCTGAACGTGGAGAAAGCTATGCCGCACCGCATCTGGGACAGCGTGGAAATCAAAAACATATACACTGCATTAGGCGTGACTATCGGCACGGAGGAGGACAAGATGGCACTCAACATCTCCAAACTCCGCTACCACAAAGTCATCATCATGACCGATGCCGACGTGGACGGCAGCCACATTGCCGCCCTTATCCTGACTTTCTTCTTCCGCCATATGCGCACACTGATAGAACAAGGCCATGTCTATATAGCCACCCCGCCGCTCTACCTTGTGAAAAAAGGGAAATACCAGAAATACGCATGGACTGAAGACCAACGCAAACAATACATTGCCGAAGCCGCCGGCGACAACGAAGATGCCAAGGTCCATGTGCAACGCTATAAAGGTCTCGGCGAAATGAACGAAGAACAACTGTGGTCAACCACCATGGATCCCGAACACCGCACACTCAGGCAAGTGACCATTGAAAACGCTGCCGAAGCTGACCGCGTGTTCTCTATGCTGATGGGCGACGACGTGCCGCCACGCCGTGAATTCATTGAAAAAAACGCCACCTATGCAAACATCGATGCCTGATACCCCAAAAGAGAAAGGGACAACTGCGCCTGACAACACCCCCACGGCACAACAGCCTCAAACGGACTCCGCCCCGCAAACTGCCACGCCCGTAGCAGCAG
>CAVIPZ010000151.1:0-4958 GCA_963644715.1 bacterium
GACATAAGTTTGCCTATGAGAAGTCCGATAAGAAGACCTGTGATGAGGCCGAAAATCAAGGGGATTGTTATTTCCATAGTTGTTTGCTGGTTATATCGAGGTCTTGATGAATGTTTCGAGGTTAAAGTCCACGCCTTATGCGGTTTACATTGCGGTTCATCAGTCGCCAACGCTCTTTTTGATGTCATAGACGGGCACATCGATGACATCTTGCAAAGAACGGCACAGCAGTCCTGAATCTATTTTGTAGCCAGTCGGCGAGGTGGGATTTGCACATACGGCAATCAGGTTCGGACTCTTCAGAACTGAAAGTTTACCGCCTTTCTGCAAGAAGCCTTGCAGAATATATGGAGACACGAATATTCGTATAAAATCCTTTGCCACAAGATGTATCTCTTTTATCTGCGGTTGTATCCGCAGATAATCGACCATATTGTCAACGATGATGCCGCTGATGAACAGGGTGTTGCCGTGGCTGAACAGGATGTCTTTGTTTTTGGAAAACAGCAGCGGCGAGGCGATGGGCAGCCTGACGGCTTTGTCATTCTCGAGCGCGTAGATGCCTGTTTCGGCTTCCATCAACTGCTCTTGCAGGGAAGTCTCATATTGCGGCAACTGTGTGAGCCTGAATACGAAACGCGTTTTGCTGACAATGGAGTTCAGGTCGGGTGCCACGGCGGCGCCGGTGGTCAGTATCAGGCTTTCGGTAATGGCAGGGGCCGCAGAACTTTTGCGAGAGAGTGCACCGTCCACAATGGTCAGGTCAACGCCGATGTCTTGCAACTGTTTTATTATCCGGCGAATCTGTTCCGAATAGGAGGGCCCTGAAATGATGACTTTGCCGTCTTGAATGGCTCTGGCGGTAACCAGTCGCCCCAGCGAGGTGGTCTCGTCCGACACGTTGTAGATTTCTGAAAGCAGTTCGCGCTGCCGGTAGTGGAATTCAGACGTGACAAAGTATGTGCCGGCATGGAGGGTTACTTCCGGCTTCTCCGTCTGTGTTACCTGATCGGTCTTTTCGCCGTCAAGTCCGATGGAGGTGACAGCCACACTTTTTCCGGTGCCTTGAAGATGCTCTAAGATATAGTTCAAGCATACCGTCTTTCCGGTGTTTTTGGCCATGCCCACGATGGAGAGGCTGTGGTAGCGCAGAATGTTGTCTAACAATGACATAGTTTGCCGATTGGGTCAGATGCGTTCAGCCATGATTTTTTCAATCTCGTCGGCTTCTACAGGGGTGCCGGCAAAGAGGTCAACAGGCGTTTCTCCGACAACCACGTCGGTTTCAATACGCACGCCGATGCCCTCTTCGGCGATGTAGATGCCCGGTTCGCAACTCAGCACATTGCCTGGCTGGAACACCCAGTCACGCTCACCTACGTCATGGACATCAATGCCGATGAAGTGGCTGGTGTTGTGCATATAGTATTTCTTGAAGCAGGGCGCGTTCGGGTTCTGGTTCTTGACATCGTCCCACGTATATAGCCCGAGCCCGATGAGCGCTTCGTCCATTTTTTGGAATACGAAATCATTGATTTTGTGGATGGTCATGCCCGGCTTGAATTTAGGGATGGTTGCTTTGTAGATGGAGAGTACGGCCTCATACACTTCTCTTTGGCGTGGCGAAAACTTGCCGTTCACGGGCACGGTTCTGGAACAGTCGCCGGCATAGTTGGCATACTCTGCCCCGAAGTCCATCAGCAGAAGGTCGCCGTTCTTCATGATTTTGTCGTTTTTGATATAGTGGAGAATGCAGGTGTCGGCGCCGGCGGCCACGATGGGTGCGAATGAATGGGCGGTGCCTCCGTTGCGGAGCAGTTCGCAGGTCATGGCGGCTTCAACTTCGTATTCATATTTTCCGGGACCGATGACGGCGAGGGCACTCTCGAACATCTTGCCTGTGATGGAACAGGCGTATTTCATCGCTGCCAGTTCTTCTTGCGACTTCACACAGCGCAGCGCGTTCAGGATGGGCGCAAGACGGCGGTAGCGGTGCAAGGGGTAGTCTGTCTGCAACTGCTTGGCGAACCGGGTCTCGTGGGTGGGGAATCCCGGCCTCATGCGCGCATCTTCCGGCAAGTGCAGGTAAACGGATGCGGAGTGAACCATCAGGTCGTTGAGCACGTCAGGAAACGATTCGGAAAACATAACGGTCTTGATGCCCGAAAGTTCTGATGCCTGTTCTTTGCTTAGCCGGTGCCCGAACCAGATGATCTTTTCGGGCGACGGGTTTTTGATGAAAAGGATTTCGCGGTAGGCAGGGTTCGGATGCCACGGGGCAAGGGTGAGGAAAGTCTCTTCCTGGTCGATGCCGCACAGGTAGAGCAGCGCCGCGTTCTGCCGAAACGGATGCGTGGTGTCGCCGCTGCGCGGGTATTCGTCGTGCGATACGAGTACGGCAAGCGAGTTTTTCTCCATTTCTCCGACTACATTTTTGCGGTTCCGGATATAGAATGATGACGGTAGCGGTTTGTATCTCATTGTTCGGGGTTTTAGGGTTTCGTTTGGGGCTGTTGCTGAAAAAGGAAAGGTTTTTGTTTGCAACTATACCATATTATGTTAGGTTCGGGTAATGTGATTGAGGTTGTTGAGAATTGTCGGCATTTTAAGTCAAGCGGAAAGACGGAAGGTTTATGATATGCTTTCCGCCAGTTTGAAATAGAGGTCTGTGAAAATCAGGGCGGTGTTTCCGTTGCGTCCGATATGGTAGAGTGCCTTGTTGCACTCATCGGTCATCTTTGTGATGTGTTTGAGGTTGAGGATTGCAAGAGGGGCGAGCGCCTCACGCTCCTGTGCGGTGAGTTTGGCAACGGCAGCATTGCCCGTGTTCTGCATCAGAAGGTTGCGCAACATCCTGAGGGTCAGGGTCAGGAATTCTTTCTGCTTTTCGCGCCCTTGTGCTACGATTTCCGTAAAAATTTTCTGCACATTGACATAGCCAATCTCGTTGAGCGGACGTTGCTGGGCAAAGGCCAGCACGCTCTGCATCATAATCTGAAAAGCATTCAGCAACTCAAGGCTTTCACTGCTGTTTTCAAAAATCTGCAAGGCTTTGTTGTAGTTGCCTTCGGCGATGAGGGCGATGTTGCGGGCGGTCTCTTCATTTATCCTCTCGATGTCACATTGGAGTGCGTCAGACAGTTGTTCATCGGTGAGTCTCGGAATCTTCACCAACTGTGTTCTGGAGAGGATAGTGCTGAGAATCTGCTCCGGCTTTTCGGTAATGAGAATGAACAAGGAACTGCTTTCTGGCTCTTCAAGCGTTTTGAGCAGTTTCGGGGCGGCGGCATGGTGCAGCCGGTCGGCGTTCCAAAGTATGTATATTTTGTAGCCGCCCATAAAGGAACGGGTACTGTTTTGGGAGATGATGTGCGAACAGTCGCGGATGTTGATGGAGGCTTGCTTGTTTTCACCATCCAGTTCCGCAAGCCAGTCCTGCAACTCGATGTGGTAGTTGTGCTTGAATACGAAGTCCTTGAAAGACTGTGCCAACAATTGGGAGTCGGGGTCTTTTTTGACTTCTTTGGTGGTGCAGTTAGGAAAATAGAGATGCAGGTCGGGGTGTGACAGTTTTGAAAATTGGATGCACGACGGGCAGACTCCGCAAGAGTCGGTTTCGGAGGGGTGCTCGCAGCAAAGGTACTGCGCCAGCGCGACGGCCAGCGCAAACGCATGGTTTCCGGGCTGCGCCAGAAAAAGCTGGGCATGGCCAACATGACGTTCATGCACCTGCATTAGCAGCTGCGTCTTCAAGGCCGGGGCGACAAGAACATCTTTGAATTGCATTATTTTGATAGGGGATAGGGGTTATTGCTTGATTTTGCTCAACCAGTTTCGGTCGTTCGTGTTTTCGTAGCCGTTGAGCGCGTCAAAGATGCCCTCAATGGTGGTGGCTGAAAGCAGCAGTCCTTTGTGGAAAGGACGCAGGAAGCCTTCTTTGCAGAAATGGTCCAGTTGTGCCAGCAAGGGGTCGAAGAAATGGTTGAAGTTATAGACCAGTACAGGTTTGTCATGGAGACCGAGCTGCGCGTCAGTCAGCACCTCGAAGAGTTCGTCCATCGTGCCGTAACCGCCGGGGAAGATGACAAAGGCATCGGCCTTTTCTTCCATCATCTGCTTGCGTTCGCTCATCGTTTTCACGATAATCAGGTCTGAAATTCTGTCGGAGAGTACGTTGCCCTTGGAAAAAAAGTTGGGGGCGATGCCGATGACGGTGCCGCCGTGTGCCATGGCAGCATCTGCTGCGCTGCCCATCAGCCCGATGCTGCCGCCTCCGTAGTAGAGGGTCAGCCTTTGTTGGGCAACCTTGGCCCCGAAAAGGGCGGCCTGCTCCGCATAAAGCGTGTTGTCGCCCGAGGATGAGCCGCAGAAAAGGGCAACTGAATTGTATTTCATATTATCTGTAGTTTAACCAATGCGTGATAGAACAGTGAAATGATGATATATACCATGATGATGAGCGGAAATGCGCCCCAATGGAAGATGACGACAAGCACGACGCTGATGAGGATGAGGATGTACCGGGCAATGTTCAACCCCTGCCATTTGAAGTCCTTGAACTTGAGCGACAACATCCAGATGCGCGACACCAGCAATAGCGAGAATGCAATGCAGAACCCCCAAACGGCCCAGAAATTGTTGAGAAAGGCAATGTGTTCGGCTGTCAAGGGGAGAAATCCCAAAAAGAGGGCATTTGCAGGCGTGGGAAGCCCTAGGAACGACTCTTTTTGGTTTTCGTCGATGTTGAAACGGGCCAGTCGCACCGCCGAAAGCGCCGGCACCAGAAGCACAATCAATGGGAGCAACTGCATAAACGGCGAATTGTGGAGCGGCGACATCTCATAAAGGCAGCGGTTCAGCCAGGTGTACGATATCATGGCGGGGGCCATGCCAAACGAGACTACATCGGCCAGCGAGTCGAGTTCTTTGCCGATCGGCGAGGCTACATGCAGCATACG
>CAVIPZ010000152.1:0-4951 GCA_963644715.1 bacterium
ATTGTATTGTATAATTCCAGGTTCTTATCTCACTTTAACCTTTTCCACTTGAAGCACCTTTCGGTTCTGCTTGTCATAAAGGACGGCCACCACATAGCAGTTGTCCACATTCCAGTCGGTGCCCTCAAAGCTGACCTTGGCGGCTTTGTAATAGGCATGACCTTTTTCCAAAATGCCGTTGTCGGTAAGCATATCGCCCCAAACGCCGTTGATGCCTGTACGGAGCACGTGGTTGTGTACATAATCCTGCACCGTGTCGGAACCGTTAAGCTGGGGTTGCACGATATTGTCTTCAACCAGCAGCAGCGAAAGTTGCAGGGGTTCGGGATAATCAGCCAGCATCGTAATCTTGGCCGTTGTCTTGAGTTCACCCGAAAATTGGTTCACCAACTGAACAGCTGCATAGACCTTGCGGTCGGCCTCTTTGATCAGTTTTTCCCACTCCACAATCGCCTCGGTGCCATTAGCGTCACTGCGGTTGATGACGGCATAGGGGATGCTGTTGATGTTGTAAGCCGCGCCCAGGGCATTGCCGATCTCGGTGCGGAAATCGTAAGGGAAGCCGTTTTTGGGTTTAGGGTTCGCCAACGAGGTATAATGGACGCCCACGGCCACCAGCGTATCGCCGAAGATACCGTGGAGCCGTTCCAATTCCTGATGTCCGCGCGGGCAGTTAGAGCAGCGGTGCCCTGTATATTCCTCAATCAAGACCTTGCGGTAAACCGTTGCAGGATCAACGGGGAGGTTGTCGAAAAGGGTGGTATCATACTCTGTATGTTGCGGCACAGTGAGGTAAGGGCCTTCAATTCGGTCGCACGAGGCGGCAACAACTGCGGCAAAGAGTGCCAGCATCATTATTTTGTTCAGTTTCTTCATAATTCCTTGTTGTTTCATAAGACATTAAAACGATGTAGTGACAGAAAGGCCTAAGCCGTACGAGGCGGGCACGGTACGGCAAACGCCGCCGATGCAAAGGATGCCTTCCTGGGTTTTGCCGAAATTGAGCGAAATGCGCGTGGTATTCCACACAAAAGTGCCGGCAATGTTGTAATAATGGATCCTTTGTTCTTTCACCTTGTTGCCGTAGTTCCACTGGTCGCCGACTGATATGAACCATTTGGGGCTGATGGAGTATTCAAGCATACCGTAAATCCAGCTGCCCTTGTCGTCTTTGGTATAGAGGTGTTGGGCTTCGAGGCGAAGTGCGTGTACGGGAGTCACCTTCCACTGCAGGTCGGCGGCCACCAGATGCCCGCGCATAATGCCCTCATGCCCTTGCAGAATTTCCATATTGTAGGTAATATAGTTGTAAGCGAGGATGAGTTTCCACTGCTTGGTCAAGCGGCGGCTGATTTCAAGCCCGACATCCTGATACAGCAAATCGGGACCGAATTTGAAGAAACTGGAGGTATAACCGTCGGTGCCGGAGCCGTCAACCCCGTATGACAGAATCTCATCGGTCCATTGTTTGTCGATATTATGGAAGCGCGAGTAGTTGAAAGTCAAGTCGGTGCCGTACTTGCCGCCCACGGCCGTCTTCTTGGGGATGCGGTAGTTCACTTGCAGTTGCGCGCCGATTTGGTCATTAGGCTGCGACGCGAAGCTGTAGTTGCCGATCAGCTGGTAGGAATACTGCCGGTTGATGGCCGGAATATTGTTCAGCATCAACGTTGAAGTGTTGGGGCTGGTCAAACGCTGGGAGCGGAAGTCCATATTGTCGGCGCGGATGAACGAGGCGGCGATGCCGAGTCCTTTCATAGCGTAGGTTGCCGACAGGAAAAGGGCGTTGCCTTTGCGGTAGATGAATCCGTTAGAGTAATTGGGGTCTTGGCTCTTGGCCGCATATTCGCCGTCGATTCTGAAGCCCTTGTAACCGAAACTCAGGCGAGCAGCCCAAATTGCCACATTTTGCGGTATCTTGTCGGTGGTAATCTGAGCGGAAACCACGCTGTCTGTGCCCGGATAGACGGCGATGTAGATCGGGTCTTCAGCCTGTTCGTATTTGCTCACAAAAGAGGCGCCGGCATTGAGCAGAAAGCCCTTTTCGGACAATTTCGGGAAAAGCTCGCCGAACATAACCTCGCCGTCAAGACCGCGCACTTGATCGTTTCGATCGCTATAGGACTGAAAATTGAGACGTTGCAAACCATACACACCTTTAAGGATGATGCCCTTGTAGGGGGTGACCTTAACGCGGCCGCCCAGCAGACTGTTGTCGATGCCCAACTGCCGGTCTTCGTAGGCTCGCAAGGCAAGGCCGTTGCCGAACTGTTCGTAAAAAGTGCCGGCAGTAACCTGAATGAAATCGTTGCGGTAGTCGGCAAAGAAATACTTGATGCCCTGTCCCTCGTAACCGATCTTTTCAAAGTCGAGCAGCGGATGCTGGTAGTATTCGTAACGCATGCCCGCCGAGAAGCCGCCGTTGAAATAGAGCAGGTTTAGGAAAGCGTTAGCGCGGACTTTGGAATCCACCTTTTCGGCGCCGATGAGGGAATCGGGGATATAATACATGCCGTTGAAGCCAAAGTCGCCGCTTATGCGGCCGCTGCCGATCTGATGCTGGGCAACAGAAGTGCAGGCAAGAACTGTCAGGAGCGTGGCTGCCGACAGTTTAAGGAGCAGATGTCTTTTCATAAATCGTATTTAAGCGGACGTTTTATTTTTCAGTGGCCTTTTGCTCTTCGGCCAGCTTTTTCACAATCTCATAGACCTCTTTTTCGCTGCCCGGGGCATAAGAAGTATGTTGCCAAACAATCTCGCCTTTGCCGTTGAGGATGCACATGTAAGGCACGTCATTGACATTCATGGCTCTTTTGAAGTCGGAGTTGACATCGAGGAGCACGGTATATTCCCAGCCTTTGCCGTTCACGAAAGGGGCGACGCGTGCCGAGGTCTTGGCATCGTCAATGGAGACGGCAAAG
This sequence comes from bacterium, assembly GCA_963644715.1. Lineage (GTDB taxonomy): Bacteria > Bacteroidota > Bacteroidia > Bacteroidales > WCHB1-69 > F23-D06. Next base: position 2,922 of record CAVIPZ010000152.1, read on the forward strand.
AGTTTGACGCCCGTTTCTTCCACCCAATCCTCGTACTCGTCGGCAATGGCGAGAAGTTCGGCGATGCAGGGCTTGCACCAAGTAGCCCAAAGACTGACAATTACAGGTTTTCCGTCATTGCTGATGTCTGCCGTGTTGAACACCTTGCCGTCAACAGTCTGGATGTTCACAGAAGGCAGCCCGGCAGCGGGTTTCTGCGGGTTCTGGTTCTGTGCGCCCAAAGAAAGGCACAGCGTAATTGCTGCTAAAATCAAAAAGGTCTTTTTCATTGTTCTTGTTTTTTTGTTCTGAAAAGGGGATTATTGTCTTGTTGTTCTTCTTGCGGATATCGCAGATAGAAATAATCAGCGAGACCATTGCCGGGGGCCGGCAAGTCGCGGCTCAATATTTGTCCTGCCGAATCAAGCAGCAGATAGCTCGGCAGCGTCTCGATGTGCTCTGCCTGCAGCCAGTCGTAATTGCCGTTGAAGTACCATATCGGCCACGGAAAGCGCGATTTGTATTTTTGGCAGAAGCGGCGGTAGTTATCGGAGGCCATATCAACGTCGAGGCTCACAATCTGCACGCGATCGCCGAAACGGTTGTTGAGTTCTTCCAACATTTTCATCTCCCGTATGCAATCAACGCAGTCGCTCTGGAACACTTGCACAAAAACATCCTTGCCGTTGCCAAACTGGTTGAACCTGACCTCCTCGCCGTTTTCGTCCTTCCACACGCAGGCTGCATTTTCTTTCGGGTCGGGAGTCAGCAAACGCAAGGCATTCTCGGCATAGAGGGCGTGTTCAGGGAAACGGGTTTCTTGGCGGATGCTGCGGAGAATAGCGAGGAGATTGGCCCCGTCAAATTCTTCATTGCCATACAAGTCGATGACATTGCGGATGACAGCCAACTCGCGCACCCGGTCGGAGCGCAGCATAGGGTCGCGTCCCAATCCGCTGAAGAGCGCCGTATAGTCGGGCTTGTCGTTGATGGCCGTGTTCAGCAATTCTTTGGGCACATACTTTGAATTGTAGAGGTAACCGGAATAGAAGTTGTTGAACAGCAACATATACGCAGGATTGTCGTACAGCACGTCACGGTCAAAAAAGCGTTCAAACACAGTCTGCCTGTCCTTAGGGAAGCACAGTCTGTCGAGGAGGCCGCAGGTATAATAGACGTAAGAGGTGTAGAAATTGTCGGCATCGTAATGCACATCAAAAGCCTTGTTCAGCAGCGTCATAACCGTATCATATGCGGATTTGTCGCGGTCATACACCAGTTTGAAGCCGTATTGGTCCATCAGTTCGTTGAAATAGCGGTCAAAACGGTTGATTTTGTAGTTCAGGTCAGCGGTATCCGTCTTGTCGGCGGTCACGTGCAGGAAACCGCCGAACCTTTCGGGATTCACGAAGCCGAAGAGGGCGGTGTCGGCGGAGATGTGGAAGTGGTAAGTGCGGGCGGGCACGATGAACAGTTCGGCTTTGGTAGTCCTTATGGCCAGCTGTGCCGGGCGGATGGCGGAAGCGGCATATTGCAGGCTGAAGCGTCCGTCGGCGCCGACAGTGCAGGAGGCCACCGTCTTGGGGATGCGGTTAAAGAGATCCTCGAACACAATCAGCCTGATCTCCTCGTTCTTTGCAAACGGGGCATCGCCCTCGATGACGACAGGTTTCTGTCCTGCCGCCACCGCCGCTGACATGAGGAGCAGACACAATGCTATCCATTTGCAAAACGGGCTGTTCATATTCTATTCTATTTCAGGCAATTGATATGACACGTATGGAGAATAGTCGGCGTGCAGCATCCAAAGTTCGCGCACCAGCGAAGAGGAGACATGCCGCCACTGCGGTGACGTTGGCACAAACAGCGTTTCCACCTCTGATGCCAACTGCCTGTTAACGAGGCAGATTTCCTCTTCGGCCATATAGTCGGAAACATTGCGCAGACCGCGGATCATATAACTGGCCTGCACCTTGCGGCAGAGGTTGATGGTCAGCCCCTCGTATGCGAGCGCCGTAATCTTAGGCTGTTGGGCATAGACAGTGCGGATC
>CAVIPZ010000153.1:0-4918 GCA_963644715.1 bacterium
GAAGTGCCCAAGGCAATGGCCGTGCCGTCGCTGTATTTGGTGGTGCGCAGGTTCTCGCGCATCCAGCACTGGTCGCCGATCTGCACCGTGTTGTAGGTGTTGCCGTCAACGTCCGTCACGGTCGGCGTGCCCGTACAGGCGAGCGAAAGTGTGGTGAAGGTCACCGCGTCGCCGTAGGCGGTGCCTTTGCTGTTGGTGGCGTATGCCCGCACATGGTAGGTGGTGCCCTCTGCCAGCCCCGTGAGGCTGCAGGTGAACACGCCCGTGCCGCTGCCGGCGGTCACTTTGCTGCCGGCAACCGTCGGGTTGGCCTCAGTGCCGTAGCATACGCCGCGCTCGGTGACGGCAGCGCCGCCGTCAGAGGTGACAGTGCCGCCGCAGGTGGCGGTGGAGGCGGTGACAGATGTGACCGCACCGGTCGTCACCTTCGGGAAGTCTTTGGTGGTGAAGGTCGTTACGGCCCCGTAGGCCGTGCCCTGGCCGTTGGTGGCGTAGGCGCATACGTAGTAGGTGGTTGTGGGCGACAGCCCCGTGAGTTTGCAGGAATATGTGCCCGCAGTGCCCGTGGCGGCGGCCTTGACGCTGTTGTCAACGGCGGGCGAGCCGCAGACGCCGTAGCAGACGCCGCGCTCCGTGACGGCGGAACTGCCTTCGGCCGTCACCGTGCCCGCACAGGTGGCGGCGGTGGCGAAGACGGCCGAGACTGCCCCGGTTGTCACCGTGGGCAAGCCCGTGGCGGCAACGTCGCCGTTGTCGTTCGCGGCTGCGTTCGCCCTCTTTACGCACCTTACGCTGTAGCCCGTGCCCTTGGCCTTGTCTTGGTACAGGGCCTGCCCGCAGTAGTAGGCGATGGCGAGGCAGGAGGCTTCGGTGGCGGTGTGCGTGTCGTGCGACCAGAAGAAGGCCTCGCCCAGCAGGTTCATATAGCGGGCGGCCACGGGGTCATGGTAGCCTCCGGCCACGGCTCCGAAGCCCAAGGCGTCGGTGCCCGCCGCGCCCGGCAGCCACTTCGACTGGTCGGCGCTCTTCAGCCCTTTGGCGTCTGCGCTTCTGCCGGTGACATCCTGCAGGTTGGCTGCCGACGGAAGCGCCCAGCCCTCGGGGCAGACGCCCTGCACATAGACCCGGCCGCTGGCAGGGTCGGCAATGGAGGCCGGCGCCGCATTGTTGTCGCCCTCGGGCACCCTGACGGCGGAGTGCCAGGTGTAGAGGCGGCCGAAGCCGGCGATGTTGGCGTCCGTGTCAGGACAGTCGAGGCTGGCGTAGCCGTTGGCGAACGGCACGGCCGTGCCGTCGCTGTATTTGGTGGTTTTGAGGTTGCTCTTGGTCCAGCACTCGCAGCCGATGCGGACGGTCTCGTAGGTGTTGCCGTCCGCGTCGGTGACGGTGTGGCCATCGCCGCATGGCGGGTATTGCACGACGTACTTCTTGACGAAGCTGACGGTGCCGCCGCAGGGGTCGGTCACGGTCCAGGTGATGGGGTAAGTGCCCGGGGCGACGCGGCCCAGCAGCGCGCCCTCGTTGCTGTCGGGGTTGACGTCGTTGGCGAAGACGAGGCTGTTCTGCCAGGCGGCGACGGGCGGGATGTAGGCCGGCGGCGTGATGTGCAGCAGCGTGTCGCACGCGCCGTAGTGGAGCGTGACGGTGTCATTGGGCATCCACTTCACCGTAATCATAATCTGCTGGTCGGAGACGTTGCCGCAGTAGTCGGAAACGGTGATGGGCGGAAGCGTGATGTCGGCTGTGATTCTGTCGCCCACGCTTGGCACGCCCGTGGCATCCGTGTAGGCGGCCGTAAACTCGCCCGGACAGCCTGCCATCGCAGTAGGGTATTCAAACTTGCTCTTGACGTAAGCCAGCACGTCGGGCATTGTGTTCATGCTGCCTGCCAATGTGTTGGCGTTGATGGTCTCCGTGTCAGGTGTCGGAAGCCCGGCAAAGTAGGAGGAGGCGGGCTTCGCCCCGGCAGTAGTGGTTACGTTAAATTGTGCAGAGTCATTGCTGGTCAGTGGGATTTTTCCTGTATATTCCGTGTTGCACCGAAGAGTATGAGTTCCGTTGTATAAGGTTAAATACAAGGTGTCACCCCTTTTTTCAATCGTGTAGTCTTGGTTAGGCGTGATATGGCTGGGACTGATGTTGCCGGTAATGTCGCCATCGGTAAGGATTCCTTTCAATGCCACTTTGCCAGGACAATTTTCCAGGATCATTATATCCTTAAGTTTAGGGACCGTTGAATCCGCCATTGCCTGCGGTATCGAGCCTAACGTAAGGCAGCAAAGCACGGCTGCCAGAAAAGAGTAGTGTAAATGTTGTTTCATAAAGAATATTGTTTTGTTATTATTTGCGTTGTCGGGTATTTCAGGAAAACATCAATATCCAAGGCTTTCGTTCCGTTTTGCGCGGCGGAACGTAGCGAAAGAACGTGTCGGTGTTTGGCAGCGGGGCCAGAGCGGGCTGGCGTTTTTTCATCTTTACAATAGGCTGCAAAGATAGGATTAATATTTAATTTTCACCCCCCGTCAAAATATATAAATAACTAAAAAAGAATATGTTACATTATTTATTAAAATAAAAAGTTGTGGAAATTGCAGACTGTCTTTTTGACTTTTCGGAAGATAAATGCAGAATGATGCTTGACAGAAACTTTTTTTCAATGCTGTTTTCGGAATAGCACAATATTTGCATCATCCTTTCTGTTATAAAAAACGTTATTTATAAGATTAGAAAATAGAAATCAAACTAAAAGATTATGAAAAAGACAGTTACTGTAAACCTCAACGGTAAGGTGTTTAGCATAGACGAAGATGCCTATGAACGATTGAAACAGTATCTTGATGACACCGAAAGCCGTGCAAGTTCTGAAGAAAGAGAACAGGTTATGCAAGATACGGAGGAGAAGATTGCCGGGTGTTTCGACTCAAAGCTCCAAAACCGTCAAGTCATCGGGGTGGCAGATGTGGAAGAGGCCGTTGCTATGCTCGAACAGCGAAAGATAGGGGACGTAGCGGTTCCGTCAGACCCGTTTACCGCTACATATTCATCAGAAGAGAGCGGTTTTACAGAATCCACAAATACGGAAAATATAGGCGATACAGTTCAGGATGAAACCGCCACGGAGCAAGAAGCCCCTGTTGAGAAAAAAACAGAATCTGCAAAGAACGTTGAGCCGGACTCATTAAGCAAGACGCTCCGGATTATCGGCATTGTATTTGCCGGACTTGCCGGGTTGTTGCTGTCTTTTTCGGTGTTAGGCATTATTGTGTTGTTGTCGCTGGATGCGTTCGGTCTTGTGCTGTGGTTAGACAAAGTGCCGGCTGGAGTGGCGCTGCTGGTCAGCATTGCCGTGTTTCTGCTTTGTCCGGACATCGTGTTGGCCATTGTGTGTATGCGTTTGGCCAAGTCAGTTCCAAGGAAACGTCCGGGCTGGCTGTTCTGGGTGCTGATCGCTTTGTGGATCGTTTCTATTGTCGCGATGATTGTCAGCGGAACCAAGACGTTTCAACAAAGTCACAATCTTGTCAAGAGTTCAGATCCGTTTCAAGAAACGTTCGACCAACGTCCATTCTTTGTGCAAGAAAGCACGGCTGCGAGCGAATGGCGCAACAACGGCGACTTTCACGGAATAGATGCTGAAGATGCTGTGGTCATACGGTTCCGGCAAAGTGATTCCTGCACTGTTCAGGTGCTGGCCTCGTCGAATACGGTGAGCGGCGTGCGGACGGACATCCGCGGCGGCGTCCTTTACATCCGCAACGAAAACCGCGCCAATGGCAAGCAGCAAGACATTGAGGTGCTTGTATGTGCGCCGTCAATAGACCATCTGAAACTGTCGGAGGCATGTTCGTTCAGGAGCGAGCGTCCTGTAAAGCTGAACCGTCTGGACATCGAAATTGACGAAGCCTCAACCATAGTAATGTCTGGCAAGGCATCAAAATTGAACGTCAAAGCTGAAGAGGCAGCCGTGGCTGATCTTACGGGGTTGACTGTTGGCAAGGCGGAGGTTCGGGCAGAAGAGGCGTCGAGAGTCTCCCTCGGCCAAGTGGATGACCTGCGCATCCGCACCAGCGGGGCAAGTGCCGTCACCTATAAAGGGCAGCCTAAACAGTTGAAGCGGTACAGCAGCGACTTCACGGTAATCGGGTGGGAAGAATGAGTGAGGCAAAGCCTGCTACAGTCCATAGAGCAGGAATCCTGCCACGCCGCTGAGCAGAATCAGCAGGATAGGGCTGGCCTTGAACCGCACCGACGTAAAGCAGACGGCCGCGAAGATGGCGATGCTGCAGAGGAATTGCCTCGGAGTATCCTTAAATGTGCCGAAGGTTTCGGGGGTCATCAGAAGCAATGCCGCCGCCGCCACCAGTCCCACCACCGTGATGCGGAGGGTCTGAAGTACTGTGGCTACGGTGGGGTTGTCCTTGTGTTTCATCAGGAAACGGTAAACTATGAACATCAGCAGCACGGGCAGCAGCACAACGGAGAACGAGGCAAGAAACGCCCCTGCGATGCCGAGCCATACGGGGTGTCCCGCTTTAACTACAGCCACATATCCCGTGTAGGTGGCGATGTTGATGCCTACCGGCCCGGGCGTAATTTGCGACGTGGCCACCACATCGGTAAATTCTTGCGTCGTCAACCAGCCCTGCTCTTCTACTACCTCATGCTGGATGAGAGCGGTCATGGCGAGCCCGCCGCCGAAACTGAAAATGCCGATCCGCAGGAAAGTGAAGAAGAGTTTCCAGAAAATCATGCATTCCTCCTTTCTTTTGTTTGTTTGCTTTTGAATTTTCCGTAAATCAGCCCGCCGGCCAAGGCCGCCAATACTATCCACGTAGGCGACACGCCAAGCAGGTAGATGAGAATTGCGGCAACAACCGGAATCCAGCAGTTGCGCCAGCAGATGCCGGCAGTTTTGGCC
>CAVIPZ010000154.1:0-4889 GCA_963644715.1 bacterium
GCCATAGACATAAATCAAGCAAGGGTACTTTTTGTGGGGATCCATATTCGGAGGCGTGATGAGGCGGCACCACAGCGAATCGCCCTCCTTGTTGAGGATGGGGAAAATCTTGGTTTCGCCGAGTGCGCAATTGGCGTAAGGACTCTTGCATGTAAGCAATGTCTTCAGCGTTTTGCCCTGATTGCTGACCAGGCTGATGACTCTAGGAGTCGTCACATTGCTGAAATAGTCGATAAAATAACTTTTGTCGTCGTTAAAAACAGGATAATGCGTGCCATCGGTATCGGCAATCTTCGTGATCTTTCCGTCCTTCATGCTCACCTTGCATACATACTGATTTACCGGCTTCTCCATAGATGCCCCAAAATAGAGATAGGCTTCTTTGGCATCGAGTCCGTAAACTTCAGCAATGTCAAAACGGCCTTCGGTCACTTTCTTCAACAGTTTGCCATCCTTGTCATACATATAAAGATGTTTCCAGCCGTCACGGTCGCTGAAATAGAGAAAATTGTCGTTTTTCAGGAAAATAATGCGTCTTGACGGCTCCACATAGCGCGCATCTTTCTCCTCGATCAGCATCTTCACCTTTTGGCCGCTCTTTACGTCGTAGCGTATCAGCCTCGATTGGTTCTGCGCCCTGTTGAGGTGCGTAATATAAAGGTACTGTTCATCGGGCGAGAACGTGACATTTGTGAGAAATTCGCCGTCGTTGAAGTCTGTATGGATATAATGATAAACGGGACGGTTCTGCTGCATCGATTTCACCACGTCAAAAATGCCGACTTTCACCTGATGAGAAGTGCGGCCTGCCATCGGGTATTTCATCATCTCCACGGTAGCAATTGGCGTAGCCGTGTTCACTAACGGATAATCTTCCACCATACTTTGATCCATTCGGTAAAAGGCGATATAATTGCCGTCGGGAGAGATATACTGGCCCTCTTCAATGCCCCACTCGCTGCGGTGTACGGCCTCGCCGAAGACGATGTCCTTGCCTGTGTCAGGGCACATCAGCACAGGCTGGTACCCGTTGCGTTCGCTTTCCACAAACACGCCCTTGTCGTTTTTGATGACAAACAACTTGTGCTTGATGGAACAGTCAATCACGTCATCCATATCCACCTTGTCGAAACTATACGACGACACCGTCTTGCCGTCGTAGGAAAGCATTGACTCTGTTGAGGGAAAATAGAGCGTGGTGCGGTCAATCCAGCGAAAACCGTTGGGGTGGTCGATGCCTTGATCTTTAAGTTTTGCGGATGTTATGAAAACGCTCTCCTTGCCAGTCTGGGCGTTCACCAATTTAATGTCATTGTTGTCGTCAAGATAGGCATAATTGCGCGTTTCGGGCTGCCAGCCGAGGTTCTTGATTCTGTCGAACCGGTATTTTCCGGCAAACACGCCTTTAAGGTCTATCGTATCTGTCTGGGCATACGATGTCAAGACAGCAGAAAGGTACAACATCATCAACAGTGCCCGAACAGCAGTAAAGTATCTTCTCATTTTTCAGAAATTTTAAAATTCAAAAAATCATCTCCTTTGCCTTTCAGAAAGGACGGCAAAAGTACAAAATTCTGACTTCAGAAAAAAGCAGGCCGCCGCGCATATCACAGCGGCCACACCCCAGCCTCCCAGGATGTCGGTTGGCCAATGAACGCCCAGATACACACGGGTATAACTGAACAGCAGCACATAGATTGCCAGTCCTGCCATCAAGCTACGGCGGTGTTTGAAATAATATGGGCTAAGGAAGAAATACAGCATTATGGCGGTGGCAGCGCTGTTGGCGGCATGTGAAGAGACAAAGCCGTACTTTCCGCCACGGTAAAGGGAGCCGTCGGCAAACTCGTGGCAGTGCAGTTGGTCGCAGACCGTGGGGTCGTGAGAAGGGCGAAGCCGCTGCACCGCCGGTTTGATGACCCCTGACGACACCGTGTCTGCCATAGCAATGACCAGGGCAATCGTGAGCAGCGCTTTCCAGGCTTTGCGCCCATAGCAGCAAAAGAGCGTGACCGTTGCCATCACATAGAAGACAATCCACGTTTCGGTGCGGGTCAACATCCACATCAAGTTGTCGAGAAACGGCGTATGCGCCCCGTTGATGCACAAAAGCAGCGCACAATCCATTTTCCGCAGCAGTTCCAAAAGCATCGTCATGGCAGCATTTAAAATCGAGGTGCAAACGTACACAAAAAAACCTTTTGCCGCTTGCTGTATGTCTTGCCGTGCAAAATCTTTATCGTACGGCAATCATATTTTTTCTATTTTTGCGCTTGTATATTTTGACATCAAATAATCAATAACTAATTTATAATCAGTATGATAATAAAAGATAACTTTGTCAACAGACATAACGGCCCGAGCGAGGAGGAACAGCAGAAAATGCTGGAGACCATCGGGGTACACTCTATGGACGAACTGATTGAGAAGACCGTCCCGAACGCCATACGTCTGAAGGAACCTCTTGACCTTCCTGACGGCATGACAGAGGGTGAGTACCTCAACGCCATCCACACGGTAATGTCTAAAAACAAGATATACAAATCTTACATTGGCATGGGGCATTACAACACCTATACGCCTGCTGTCATTTTAAGGAACATCTTTGAGAATCCAGGGTGGTACACTTCATACACGCCGTACCAGGCCGAGATTTCGCAAGGGCGCATTGAGGCGCTTCTCAACTACCAGACTATGATCAGCAGCCTTACGGCTATGCCGTTGGCCAATGCTTCTATGCTGGACGATGCCACGGCAGCCGGCGAGATGATGCTGATGTTCTACCGCAGCCGCAGCCGCGAGCAAGTCAAGAACAACGTCTGCAAATATTTTGTCTCCCAAGACGTGTTCGGGCACTGCATTGCCGTCATGAAGACCAATGCTGCGCCGCAAGGCATCGAACTGGTTATAGGCAAAGCCAACGAGGTAAAACTTGACAACACCTTTTTCGGGGCTATGGTGCAATATCCCAACCAGCATGGCGAGGTACACGATTTCCGCGCCTTTGTAGAGAATGCCCATGCCAACAATGTCTTTGTGGGCGTGGCCACCGACCTGTTTGCTTTGACCCTGCTGACGCCGCCGGGCGAATGGGGCGCCGACTGCGTCACCGGTTCCACCCAGCGTTTCGGCATCCCGATGGGCTTTGGCAGTCCGGCTGCCGGTTTCTACGCTTGCCGTGAGGAGTTTCTCCGCCAGATGCCAGGCCGCATCATCGGAGTCACCGTTGATGCACAGGGCAACCGCGCCGTCCGTATGGCGTTGCAGACCCGTGAGCAGCACATCAAACGCGAAAGGGCAACCTCTAACATTTGCACCGCCAGTGCCTTGACCGCTATTATGGCCGGCTTCTACGGCATGTGGCACGGTGCCGAGGGCATCCGCAACAAGGCCGTCAAGATGAACGTTCTGGCCGGAGTCCTCGCCGACGAGTCAAAACGCTATGGCTACAAACCCGACATGAACTTCTTTGACACGGTCTGCCTCTGCGTCCCTGACGGCATCACTACGAAAGACGTGGAGAAAGTAGCCTTGTCTAAGCATGTCAACTTCCGCTATTGGTGCGACGAGTGTCTGACTATCGCGCTGGACGAGACCGTCACGCATGATGACATCAACCTCATCCTTGAAATTCTGGCCACGGCTGCCGGCAAACCATTCACACCGCACGTTTGCAAATGCTGCGGCAATCCCGAACTTCGCATTCCGGAGTCGCTGAAGCGTACCACGCCGTTCATGCAGCAGAGCATATTCAAGAAATACCACTCTGAAACGGAGATGATGCGCTATATGAAGATGCTGGAGGTCAAAGACCTTTCGCTGAACCGCGCTATGATACCGCTGGGGTCATGCACTATGAAACTGAACGCTGCTGCCGAGATGCTGCCGTTGAGCTGGTCAGAATCTTGCAACGTTCATCCTTACGCTCCCGTCGACCAAGCCGAAGGCTATCTGGAAATGATCCGCGAGGTGAGCGAATGGCTCTGCAAGATTACCGGTTTCAAGGCCGTTTCGCTGCAGCCCAACTCTGGCGCAGCAGGCGAGTATGCCGGTATGACCGTCATCCGCAACTACCACGTCAGCCGCGGCGAGGGACACCGCAACATCTGCCTCATTCCGGCCTCTGCCCACGGCACCAACCCTGCCAGCGCTGCCGTCTGCGGACTGAGCATCGTGGAGGTGAAGTCCAAGCCCAACGGACGCATCGATGTGGAGGACCTGAAGCCCCTGCTCGACGATACCATCGCCGGCATCATGATGACCAACCCCAACACGCTGGGACTCTTCGAGACAGAGATTCTGGAGATTGCCCGTCTGGTGCATGCCTGCGGCGGTCTGCTCTACTACGACGGAGCCAACCTCAACCCGCTGCTCGGCAAATGCCGTCCGGGCGACATGGGATTCGACATCATGCACATCAACCTGCACAAGACCTTCTCCACCCCGCATGGCGGTGGCGGTCCGGGTTCCGGACCTGTTGGCGTAGCCAAGGGATTGGTGGACTATCTGCCCAACCCCCATGTGAAACGTCGTGCCGACGGCACCTTCTACGTAGAGCATGGCGACAAAGCTTTGGGTAGCATCTCCGGTTTCTTCGGCAACTTCGGTGTGATGATGAAGGCCTACGCTTACATACTCTCCCTCGGACGGGAGAACATCAAGTATGTAGGTCCATTGGCTACGCTCAACGCCAACTACATCAAGGAGTCGCTCAAGGAAGAGTATTGTCTGCCCATCCCCGACGTTTGCAAGCATGAGTTTGTGTTCGACGGTCTGGCGGACAAGTCCACGGGCGTCACCACACTCGACATTGCCAAGCGGTTGCTCGACTATGGCTATCACGCCCCCACCATCTATTTCCCGTTGCTGTTCCACCAGTCCATCATGAT
>CAVIPZ010000155.1:0-4857 GCA_963644715.1 bacterium
GAAATCAAGTTCGAGAATGTCACGGTCGATTTCGGTACACTGAAGGTGGGCGATGTGAAGGTGGTGACAGTCAAATTCAAGAATATCGGCAAAAAGCCGCTCATTTTGGACGATGTCATCTCCTCGTGCGACTGCACTACGGCCGATTGGTCAAAGATGCCTGTGATGCCGGGTAAAGAGGGTGTAATCAAAGCCACCTATACGGCAAAGCACACGGGACTTATCAGCAAACGGCTTACGGTATTGTCGAATGCCAACACAGACAGGATCATTCTGCAGCTTAAGGGAGAGGTGAAATAGCGCTTCTCCTGCCTCCGGGGCCGTTTGGTTTTGACAGCAAGTTCGGGGGATTGTAAGCAAGTCGGAGTTTGTGAGCCGAATCCGTTAAAAGTCAACTCTCGATGCCAATAAATGGCGAAAATTCTTATGCATTCGCAGCGTAAGCGTTGCGGATTCCGCCGCACAGACAAGGTCTGCAGCCGCGGGCGCTTCCCCGGAAGTTTCTCGGTCCAACGTCCGGTCCAGAAGTGTCATAAAGGGACTGATAGTCTGCATAGGCTTCGATATGCGGGCGAAAACATAGAAGATACGCGGCTGCCAGGCCTGTTCCGTGCCATGCAGCCGCCGACAAACCAAACGAGAACTAAACTTGTAGAAAGCAGTCTTGCGGCATGTTTGGACGAGGGTTCGACTCCCTCCGGCTCCACAAAAAACGAAAGAGAGGGGTGTGTCTTTCATAGACACACCCCTCTCTTTCGTTATGTTCGCATTTACTGTCTTGCCTTACTCGGCAAAATGGCGGTAGAATGCGATGATGGTCTCGATGCCTTTGTAGAAATGGTCGAGACGGTAATTCTCGTTGGGGGAGTGGATTGCGTCCTCGCCAAGGCCGAATCCCATCAGCACCGACTTGATGCCCAGCACCTGCTCGAAGGCGGAGATGATAGGTATGCTTCCGCCGCTGCGCATCGGGACGGGCTGTTTGCCGTATGTGTCCATAAAGGCGGCTTCTGCGGCCTTGTATGCCGGGAGGTCAATCGGGCAACCATAGGCTTGTCCGCCATGCAGAGGCGTCACTTTCACTTTGACGTACGCAGGGGCATTCTGCTCAAAATAGTCTTTCACCAGCACGGCAATTTTCTCATGGTCCTGATTCGGCACAAGACGGCACGAGAGTTTGGCATAAGCCTTGGACGGAAGCACTGTCTTTGAACCTTCGCCCGTGTATCCGCCCCACATTCCGCACAGGTCAAACGTTGGCCTGATGCCTACCTGCTCAATTTTAGTGTAGCCTTTCTCTCCGCGCAGTTCACGCACGTCGAGACTTTTCTTGTAGTCAGATTCACAATAAGGAGCCTTGTTGAGCAGCTCTCTTTCGTAATCAGAACATTCAACCACATCATCGTAGAAATGTGGTATTGTGATATGGTTGTTTTCGTCCATGCACTTGGCAATCATCTCGCACAGCACATTCAACGGATTAGCCACAGAACCGCCGAAAATGCCGGAATGGAGGTCGGCGTTAGGACCTGTGACTTCAATTTCCCAATATGAAAGTCCTCGAAGCCCTGTGGTTATGGAAGGAACATCCGTGGCAATCATACTCGTGTCTGAAACCAGGATGATGTCGGCCTTGACAAGGTCTTTGTTCTCGACTATCCATTTTGACAAAGCCGGCGAACCGATTTCCTCTTCGCCTTCCAGCATGAACTTGACATTGCAAGGAAGCGTGTTTGTCCGCAGCATGGTTTCAAAGGCCTTGGCATGCATAAATGACTGGCCTTTGTCGTCATCGGCGCCGCGGCACCAGATTTTGCCGTCCTTGATTACGGGCTCAAACGGGTTGGTGTGCCACAGTTCAACAGGATCTACAGGCATCACGTCGTAATGTCCATATACGAGCACCGTTTTAGCATTGGGGTTGATGATCTTTTCACCATAAACGATAGGGTTGCCATCAGCCGGCATTACTTCGCACTTGTCGGCGCCGGCTGCCAGAATCAATTCGCGCCAGCGTTCGGCACAGCGCAGCATGTCACCTTTGTGTTCGTTTTCTGAACTGACAGACGGTATTCTAAGCAGCGTGAACAACTCTTCAAGGAATCGTTCCTTGTTTTCTTCAATGTAGTTCTTAGGTTCCATATTCTTTGTTCTTTAAAGATTAAAATGCAGGGGCAAAAATATCAAAAGTTCACGAAACTGCACATCTGTCCATCGTAATTTTGTACTTTTGCAGCCATTTCTGCAAAAGGCAGAAAAAGTATCCGGAAAATCGGGATTCTCGCCTGTCATTCTTCAACTACGGGCGATTGTCTGCACTTTCCATCACGCTTTAATGATAAAAATGATCCAGATCAACAAACTATCGGTAAACTTCACGGGCGACTTTCTTTTCCATGACATCTCTTTTGTGGCGGGCGACAGAGACCGCATCGGATTGGTAGGGCATAACGGAGCCGGAAAATCAACCTTGTTGAAAATCATCAACAGAGAATTGGAGCCGGCTTCAGGCACAATGGTCATCACTACAGGATTCCGTACCGGGTATCTGCCGCAAGAGCTGGCAGAGACTTCCAGCAAGACTGTGTGGGACGAGAGCGTATCTGCATTCACGGAGGTTAAACGGCTGGAGGAGAAGATGCAACGTCTTACAGCAGAATTGTCAGAAAGAAGTGACTACGAATCGCCGGCGTATGCGGCAATAGCCCAGCAGATTTCTGATACCAACGACCGGTATCTGCATTTGGGCGGCAATACCATTGAGGGGGAAACCGAGAAAGTGCTTCTCGGCATGGGCTTCCGGCGAACGGACTTCACCCGGCCTATGTCGGAGTTCAGCAACGGCTGGCAGATGAGGGTATGCCTTGCCAAGATACTGTTGCAAAAGCCTGAGATAGTGTTGTTGGATGAGCCCACCAACCATCTGGACATCGAATCCATACAATGGTTGGAAGAGTATCTTGCCAACTATGACGGCTGCGTCATCCTCGTTTCGCACGACCGTGCTTTTCTGGACCGCGTCACTAACCGCACCATCGAAATCACTTGCGGCAACATACAGGACTACAAATGCAGTTATACCCAATATGTGGAGCAGAGAATGGAGCGCATTGAACACCAGCGCGGAGCTTTTGAGAACCAGCAGAAAGAGATTGCCCAGATTGAGCGGTTCATAGAACGGTTCCGCTACAAAGCCACCAAAGCCCGGCAGGTGCAAAGCCGGGTCAAGATGCTGGAAAAGATGGACCGCATTGAGATCGATGACTATGACACATCCGCAATTGCTTTCAAGTTTCCGCCGGCGCCGCATTCCGGACGCTCTGTGGTGACCGCCAAAGGGCTTACTTTGAACTACGGCGGTCCTAATGTGCTCGAAAATGTGGACTTCCATATCGAACGAGGCGAGCGCGTGGCCTTTGTCGGGCGCAACGGCGAGGGCAAATCCACTATGGTGAAAGCCATTGTAGGCGAACTTGCCCCCAGCGCCGGGACCTTGGAGACCGGTCATCAGGTGGTTATCGGCTACTATGCTCAAAATCAGGCTAAACTGCTGAATCCGGAAAAAACCGTGTTCGAGACTATCGATGATGTGGCCGTTGGCGACATCCGTCCAAAAATCAGAACCATCCTCGGCAGTTTCCTCTTCGACACAGAGGCTACAGAGAAAAAGGTAAAAGTGCTGTCCGGTGGAGAAAAAGCTCGTCTTGCTCTGGCCAAATTGCTGCTTTCGCCTTTCAACTTGCTCATCCTCGACGAGCCCACCAACCATCTCGACATGCCTTCCAAGGACGTGCTCAAAAACGCGTTGTTGCAATATGAAGGTAGTCTGATCTTAGTGTCGCACGACCGCGATTTCCTGCAAGGGCTGTCTTCCAAGACTTACGAATTCAAAGACCGCAAAATCCATGGATATACGGGCGATGTGTATGATTTCTTATCGCAACGCAAAATCGAATCGCTGAACGATCTACAGCGCAATGTTCAGGCGGCAGCCGGGAAAACGGAGAAAAGCGCGCCAACGGGAAAAGTATCTTACGAGCAACGCAAGGAACAGGAGTCCGCCGACCGCAAGAAGAAAAACAGACTCAAGAAAATCGAAAGCGAAATGGAGCAGTTGCAGCAACAGGCTGACGAAATTGAACGAAAACTGTCGATGCCTGACCAATATGCGGCTGAGATGGCCTCTGGAGAGTTGTACTGCAAATATGAGGAGACGAAGCGGCAATTGAGCGACAAAGAGATGGAGTGGCTGGAACTGAACGAATAAGCCTCGTCATCCTTTTATGGTTTTTACCTTGTTGCAATAAAAGATGCAAAAAAAGCCACATCTGACAATCAATCAAATATGGCTATTAAAAACTAAAACAATTAAAATTATAAAAAAAGAGTGAGCGGAAAACGGGGCTCGAACCCGCCACCTACAGCTTGGAAGGCTGTCGCTCTACCAAATGAGCTACTTCCGCAATAGGAAAAAAGAGTGGGAGAGGAAGGATTCGAACCTCCGAAGGCTTAGCCAGCAGATTTACAGTCTGTCCCATTTGACCGCTCTGGAACTCTCCCGTTGTCTTTTCATCTTGTGCCGTAGAGCCGATAGAGGGACTTGAACCCACGACCGGCTGATTACAAATCAGCTGCTCTACCAACTGAGCTATATCGGCATTTTGACTGTCAAAGAACTGTCGTTGTTTGAGGTTGCAAAGATAGTCTTTTTTCGTTACGGCGCAACACTTTTCCTGCATTTTTTTTATTTTTTTTCAATGTATTTAAAGACAGTGTTTTATGACGGTTATTTTACATTCTACAGTTGCTGTTTCTGTCGCGTTTCATCTTGTTTACTCCTTATGGTGTGCGTAGATT
>CAVIPZ010000156.1:0-4850 GCA_963644715.1 bacterium
TCGAACTCCTATTGCAAGATTGAGAATCTTGATTCCTAACCATTAGAAGAACACGCCGTGTCATTCATTGCCTAAAGGCGCGGCAAAGATACACTTTTTTTATTATTCCGCAACTGCTCCGCAATCATTTTTCAAACTCTGCGCAAACGCTTGTAAATCAATATCAAACTAATATTCTAAGCCAGTCAGAACACTATTTTCCATAGTCGCAAAACAGATTGAAAATTCAAACACATACAATATGGACAACCTATCGCGCAAAATTATGCAACATACGGATTTCCTCTTGCCAGAGGCTTTCGTCGGGAGTCTCGAGTATGACGGGCATGTCATCAAAGCGCGGATCTTTCATAAAACGGCTGAAGAAGTCGATGCCAAGAAGTCCTTTCCCGATGCTGTCGTGACGGTCAACCCTTGAAGCCAACTCTTTTTTGGTGTCGTTGAGGTGAATAGCCTTGAGATATGAAGTGCCTATAGTGCTGTCGAACTCGCGGAATGTATTGTCATAGCCCTGAACTGTCTTGATGTCATAACCGGCAGAATAGGTATGGCAAGTGTCGAGGCACACGCCAACGCGCTGTTTGTCTTCCACCCTGTCGATGATATATGCCAAATGCTGGAAACTGAACCCCACATTAGAGCCTTGCCCGGCGGTGTTTTCTATGACAGCCGTCACGCCTTGTGTGCGGTCGAGCGCGATATTGATGCTCTCGGCAATGCGGCGGAGGCACTCCTCAATCGGTATTTTCTTCAAATGGCTTCCCGGATGAAAATTCAGCATCTTGAGCCCCAACTGTTCACAGCGCTGCATCTCGTCAAGAAAAGCGCTTCTCGACTTCTCGAGTGCCTCTTTTTCGGGCTGACCAAGGTTGATGAGATAACTGTCGTGTGGGAGAATGTGTTCAGGCTTAAAACCATACACGGCACAGTTCTCTTTGAACTTTTCAATCGACTTTTCAGAAAGCGGCGGTGACACCCACTGACGTTGGTTCTTGGTAAACAATGCAAAAGCGGTAGCGCCAACGGCAGCCGCATTCAACGGGGCATTTTCAACCCCTCCTGTTGTGCTGACGTGCGGTCCAATGTACTTCATCTCAATTGATCTGATAACCTATCATAATCTGCAAATTGAAATTACGGCGTGACAAGCCCGTCAATTCCGAAATCTCAGGTACTACGTTGTTCAGCAGCCCGAAATTGGCCGCCGCACCGATATAAAATCTTGAAACCTTGTAGTCGAGTTCCAAAGAGAGACCAAAATCAACCCTACGGGCAATCCGTCCATTATACAACACCTCTTCTTGCACGAAATCATCGGACAGCATCTGTTTGTAAACGCTTTTTTTGTCGTTTTTCCAAGGGTCGAACTCCATCTTTTCAGTATAGTTGATGCCTGTAGAGTAGGCATAACTTCCTTTCCCTGTCAACTTGCCGCCAGCCGTCACGCTGAGGTACGGCCCTGCAGCCACCTCGAAACGGCTGTTTTCGCGCACAGGGATGGCATACTTCACCATTACGGGGAGACAGAAATTGTGCGCGGTAGTCTTTTCCGAATAGTCAACACTGCAAGTCGAATCGCCGGTCTGACGCACCGTCTGTTCGGCGGCTCCTACCGTCTGTCTCGCATAGGAAAGTCCAGTACGCAACGAAAGCCGTTCTTTCAGCGGCACTTCGAGCCCGAATCTGACAGAATAGCCAGACTTGAGGCTATAATACTGATCGGGCAGCCGGAACGAGACATCTGCCGGCAGATCCTGCCGTGCAAAATAGGTTGAAAGCGTATATCCGGCACTGAGATCCACCTTTACCTTTGAATCCTCTTGCTGTGCAAAGACGGAAACTGACAGCAGCACCGCCATCGTCAAAAGCGGGAGTCGTTTCATTGTTGTCGTAATTAAGCCATTTTAATCTCAACCTTGCCGGTGTCGGTCACCTTGCCGATCACAAAAGCCTTTTCGCCCAACGTATCAAGCAAGTCGAGCACTTGGTTCTTGTCTTCCGGAGCGACAAGCAGCACCATACCGATGCCCATATTGAAAATGTTGAACATTTCGCGGTGCTCCACCTTGCCATGTTTCTCGAGGAACGGGAAAATGGCGGGCATATCCCAACTGCCCTCTTCAATGAAAATACCTTGGCCTTCTTGGAGGGCGCGAGGGATATTCTCGTCAAAGCCGCCGCCCGTGATGTGTGAGATGGCGTGGACCTCAACATTTTCGAGCACTTTCAGCACCGACTGCACATAAATGCGCGTAGGGGTCAGCAGCACATTGCCCAAGGTGTCTGGCAATTCGTCATATTGCTTGGCAAGATCCATCTTATTGTCCTTAAGTACGATTTTGCGCACCAGCGAAAAGCCGTTGGAATGGACGCCAGAAGAAGCAAGTCCGACAATCAGGTCGCCGGTCTTGACACGGCTGCCGTCAATGAGCCGCGACTTTTCGACTGCGCCGACCGTAAAGCCGGCGATATCGTATTCGTCATCGGAGTACATATCGGGCATTTCAGCCGTTTCGCCACCAATGAGGGCGCAATTGGAAAGCACGCAGCCGTCGGCGACGCCCTTGACGATGGCTTCAATCTTGGCAGGGTCATTCTTGCCCACGGCGATATAGTCGAGGAAGAAAAGCGGGGCCGCGCCTTGCGCCAGCACGTCATTCACGCACATGGCCACGGCATCCTGGCCTATAGTGTCGTGTTTGTCCATCATAAAGGCTATTTTGAGTTTTGTGCCAACGCCATCGGTGCCGCTGACAAGCACCGGCTCCTTGTAGTTCAGGGAGGCGAGGTCAAACATGCCGCCAAAACTGCCTATATTGCCCATCATGCCCGGACGGTTGGTGCGGGCTATATGTTTTTTAATCAGGCGAACAGACTCGTATCCTGCTTCCAAACGGACGCCTGCTTCTTCATAAGATTTTGCCATAAGAAAAATAGGTTATGTGTAACAATTCAAATAATCAACATTGCATCGCCGTAGGTCAGGAATCTGTATTTCTCTGCCACTGCCTCCTTATAGGCGCGCATCACGAAGTCATAGCCACCGAAAGCTGCCACCATCATCAGCATCGAGCTTTGAGACGCATGGAAGTTCGTAATCATCGCATCGCCCACCATAAAGCGGTAGGGAGGATAGATGAACTTGTTTGTCCAGGCATCTACCTTGCCGTTCATTTCGGTGGTTTTGACGTGTCCGTTGGCATACACCGACGACTCGATAGCCTTGGTGGTAGTGGTTCCGACCATCACCACCTTATGTTTTTCCTCTTTCGTCTTATTGATCAGGTCAGCCACCTCGGCCTTGATAATCATCCTTTCGGAGTCGGGTTTATGCTTGGACAAATCCTCGACATCGATATCGTTGAAATTGCTCAATCCGGCATGGAGGGTAATATAGGTGCGTTCAATGCCCTTGAGTTCCATTCTTTTCAGCAGTTCGCGGCTAAAATGGAAGCCGGCGGCGGGGGCCACCACGGCACCTTCTTCCGTCGCGTAGAGCGTCTGGTAGTACTCTTCGTCTTCGGGCACAATCTCGCGCATACGCTGAATGTCTTCGGGGAGCGGGGTCGTGCCAAGTTCCATCAGCTTTTTCTTGAAAGCATCATGGTCTCCGTCAAACAGAAAACGAAGCGTTCTTCCGCGCGAAGTGGTGTTGTCAATCACTTCGGCCAGCAGACTGTCGTCCTCGCAGAAGCAGAGTTTGTTGCCGATGCGGATTTTACGTGCCGGGTCCACCAGCACGTCCCACAGACGGCTTTCCGCATCCAGTTCGCGGAGAAGAAAGACGCGGATCTTGGCGCGGGTTTGCTCTTTCTCGCCGTAAAGCAATGCCGGGAACACACGGGTGTTGTTCATCACAAACAAATCTCCCTCGTCGAAGTAGTCGAGAACATCTTTAAAAATCTTATGCTCAATAGTTTTTGTCTTGCGATTTAAGACCATCAAGCGAGCCTCGTCGCGCTCCTTGGCAGGATACAGAGCAATCAAATCCTGAGGCAAGTAGTACTTAAATTCTGATAATTTCATTGTAAAATAATTCAGCGCGCAAAGATACAACAAAAAACAACGTTTGTCAAGCGCTTTTTTGCGGTCCCGCGGCTGCCGCCTCGTGAGAGGTATCAGCCCTGATTTATTGTACGGAAAAGTTTTACCGGACAGCAATAAATGTTTTTACATTTTGCGGAAACGCTGGTGATTCAGGAAACGGTTCTCTTTTTCGATAATCCGCATCTGTTCACGCGTTTCAGGCGTGAAAAAGGACTCGGCAACTTTCTCTTCTATGTACTCCACCGCCAACTCGTTGGGATGACTGAGGTCTTTGGCATAGAACCTGTAGTCGCGGAGGTCGTCCATCAAAAACTCGTATGCCGGAAAATAGAATGTTGTTTCATTATCGACAAGCCGATCCACCGCCAACATCAGCGTTGACTTGCTCAACGTGTTCTCGTGTACATTGTCGCCGGCATGGCGCACAGGGCTGACCGTGAATATGATTTTCATTTCAGGATAGCGGTTTTTCAGCATCGCCAGCGTATCATTCCATTGTGATACGATTTTCTTGACATCCAAACGGAAACGCTCAAACCAGTTGTTGGGGATTTTGTGGCAGTTAGAGACAATAAGGTCGCGCGGTATGAACTTATAGCAGAAAGCGGTGCCGAATGTGATGAGAAGGTAGTCGGCACGCTCCAAAAACCGGGCGGTCTGCTCCAACTGTTCGTCTATGGTTTTCTCAAAATCATCATAATTCTCCTTTGAAAATCGTCCGTGATGGGCGAAACTGACCCAAAGGTCTGATGTCCTGTAGAAATAACGGTTCTTGTCGAAACTGGCAGGTACCATCAACATTC
>CAVIPZ010000157.1:0-4849 GCA_963644715.1 bacterium
TTATGTACAGTATCGCAAAGATGTTTATTGCAAAGACGGAAATATCCTCAAGTTGCTTGCATCGCGCAGCACGACCCCGCAACGGAAGAGAAAGTGACAGTGACAGACGCAATTTTTAGGAAAAGCCATACAACAAAAAAACATAGCCAGCGTTGAATGTAATCAAGTTAAATTAGTGAATATGAAACCGATGAAATTTATTGTAACGCTTCTTTGCAGTTTGCTCGCCTTCTCCGCAAGTGCCCAAAACACCGATGGCGGTGCAACGGAATTGCTGAAAAAGGTCTCCGACAAATACCAGTCGTACAGTTCAATGCAGTTCCGCTATACGCTGAAAGCCACAAAAGAGAACAAAACACTGCAGACAACAACGGGCGACTTTGCCCTCAAGGGCAACAAGTACAGGACGGTTTTTAACGGCCAGAGCTTTTTCTGCGACGGGAAGACCATCTGGAACTACCAGAAAGAGACGAACGAGGTTTCCATTTATGATTATGACCCTGAAGATGATGACAATATGATGAACCCGCAGCGTATTCTGAAGAACTGGAACGCGCATTTCAGGGCTAAATATATCCGCGACGAGTATATTAGCGGACAGTCTGTTGCCTTGATTGACCTTACCCCAAAGACGGCACAGTCGTATTACAGGATACGGCTGCATGTGGACAAGGGTAACAGCCGCATCACGCGGATTTCGGTATATGACAAGGACAATACCGTATATGCCTATTATATTGAACAGTTTAAGGCAAATGTCACCTTGTCTGACGGCTATTTCGTGTTCGACAAGAGCAAATATCCAGATGTTGAGGTGAATGACATGAGGTAGCAAATGGCTCGCTGATGTCATAGAACAACAATGCGGCAAAGTGCAAAATTGACTTTAAAAACTTGGTTGCTTGATTTTTGTGGGTGGGTCGTATTGGAGTTGAACCAATGACCTCTGCCGTGTGAAAGCAGCGCTCTAAACCACTGAGCTAACGACCCTCGAAAGGCGGTGCAAAAATACACTTTTTTGAATATGGACGGCACTTGTTTTAAAAAAAAACTTTTGCGGTCAAATATGACTCCGGAAAAGGAGAGAAAAGCATTCGGGAAAAGCATCACAGATTCATGATTCTGCTGATTTTTTGTGCAGAAATCTATGCGATTATGATGGAATTTCTGCCCGTTTTGCAGCTGTAAATATATAGTAAATGTCTGTAAATTAGATGGATAAAATAAAAATCAAAAAAAGATGGTATAGGGTTGTGAATATTGAAAAAAAATGTACTTTTGCCGCCGATAAGTTTTAAGGGTAATAATGGTACGGGGTGTAGCGCAGTTGGTAGCGCGCTACGTTCGGGACGTAGAGGCCGGAAGTTCGAGTCTTCTCACCCCGACCAAAAAAAAGAGATGCCGAGCGGTGTTTCTTTTTTTTTGCCCACGCGTTACGGAAAAAGTTTATTTTTGCGCCCCCGTTCAAGGACGCACAACGATACAAGTTTTTAACGGGAAAATGATTGTAATTGAATGATTTGACTATGCAGGAGATAATTGAACAAATATGGGACAACCGCGAACTTCTGAACGAGAAGGTGTTTCGGGAGGCCGTATTGGAAGTGGTTTCCTTGCTCGACAAAGGCTTGCTCAGGGTAGCAGAACCCGTTGGTGGCGGATGGCAAGTGAACGAATGGGTGAAAAAGGCCATTCTGCTTTACTTTTCCGTACGTCCGATGGAAGCCTTTAAGGTGGGTCCGTTTGAGTATTATGACAAAATACCGCTCAAGTCGGGCTTTGAGGACCGTAAAGTGCGTGTAGTGCCCAATGCCGTAGCACGTTATGGCTCTTATCAGGCTTCCGGGGTGGTTTGTATGCCGTCGTATTTGAACATCGGGTCGTATGTGGACAGCGGCACTATGGTGGACACTTGGGCCACCGTGGGCTCTTGCGCCCAGATCGGCAAGAATGTGCATCTGAGCGGCGGCGTAGGCATCGGCGGCGTGTTAGAGCCACTTCAGGCCTCCCCCGTCATCATTGAAGACCATTGTTTTATAGGCTCCCGTGCCATTGTGGTGGAAGGCGTCCATGTGAGACGCGGCGCCGTGCTCGCCGCCAATGTGGTGCTTACGGCCTCTACCAAAATTATTGATGTTACGGGCAATGAGCCTAAAGAGTACAAGTCTGAAGTGCCCGAAAATGCTGTGGTTATCCCCGGCACCCGCCCGAAACAGTTTCCTGCCGGCACTTTTGAGGTGGCGTGCGCGCTCATCATCGGCAAACGCAAGGAGAGCACCGATACCAAAACTTCTCTTAATGAAGCGCTCCGGCTTCTGTGATGCTTGCCTTTATTTGAATTTTAAAACAAAAGAAAAATACTTTATTAATCCAAAATTTTCAACTAAAATCATCTTATTATGAAAAATTTGAAATTAGCAGTTGTCGCCCTCGCATTGGTTATGGGCGTTTCGTTTACCGCTCAGGCACAGGCTCCTTACAAACACAGCATCGGAGCAACGGTCGGCAGTATGAATGCTTTTTCTTGGAAAACATTCTGCGACAATCATTTCGCTATCCAGATTGATGCAGGCTCCAAATTCACAATGGGCGCTTTCAGAAATTCTTCTAATTGTGTCTATACCGCCGAAGCCAATGCCAACTTCATGTATCAAGGACACATGTCTAAAAAACTCTATGGTTTCATTGGTGGCGGTCCGAGCCTCGGCTACTGCTGGAACCAAAGCTGGGAAGGCTGGCACTATCGCCACGACATCGGCAAGTTCGGCGTCAATGCCATCTTCGGCCTCGAACTCAAAATCAGCGCCCCTGTCACTTTCCAGTGGGATTTCCGTCCGGGCTATGGTATGCTCTTCAATGAAAACTGGACTTCACACTACTTCGACTGGGGTCTGAACTTCGGCGTACGTTATACGTTCTAACATTTTTTTCTTGTCCGGCACTTCGTCGGCATTAGAATAAATACGATATTTGGGGCAGTCATTTCAAAATGGCCGCCCCTTTTTTGTTGTAAATATTAAGTTGCTTATTATGAAAAGATTAAACTTGATTTTGATGGCTATAGCCATAATGTCGTGTGCCTCTTTGCAGGCCCAGAATGTTGAAAGCAACACCCCAAAAAACACTAAAATGCCTTATAAGAACAGCATAGGAGTTTCGTTGCAGAGTTTGAACGGTATTGCCTATAAGACATTCTGTACCGACCATTTTGCCATTCAGGCCGACCTGGGCTTGAAGTTCACTATTGGAGCCTCACGCGACTTTGCATATACCATCGAATTTGTTCAAACCGTTGAGGCTGCGGTCAATTTCATGGCCGAGGCCAATCTCTTCAAGGGCTTGTATGGATTCATCGGTGCAGGTCCCAGTTTAGGATACTGTTGGAATTTAGGTCGTGAATATCAGGACCACTACGATTATTATGACCTTGCAAAGGTCGGTGCAAGCGCACTCTTCGGACTGGAGTACAAACTCAACATCCCGCTTACCATACAGCTTGACTTCCGCCCTGGCTACGGACTCCTTTTTGGCGACGATTGCCTCGTTTCTTATTTCGATTGGGCTATCAATGCCGGTGTACGCTATACTTTCTGATAATAACAGCAAAAGTTCTCTATGACCTCTGGAAAACTGTATCTGATTCCGACTCCGCTCGGCGAGGGCGATTTCCAACACTTTTTTCCTGCCTTTAATGCGGAAATCATCAACAAAATAGACGTTTACATTGTGGAAGAGGTGCGTACGGCGCGTCGATTTCTGCGCTATGCCGACATACAACGTCCCA
This sequence comes from bacterium, assembly GCA_963644715.1. GTDB lineage: Bacteria > Bacteroidota > Bacteroidia > Bacteroidales > WCHB1-69 > F23-D06. The sequence continues at coordinate 3,785 of CAVIPZ010000157.1, forward strand.
TCGACGAGCTGCAGTTCTTCGTGTTGAACGAACATACGCAAGGCAGCGATCTGAACGAATACCTGCAACCGTGCCTTGAGGGAAAAGACCTTGGGCTGATGTCGGAGGCCGGCGTGCCTTGCGTGGCCGATCCCGGTAACAAGGTTGTAGCCAAGGCGCACCAACTCAACATCGATGTAGTGCCGCTCATTGGCCCCAGTTCCATCATACTCTCGCTTATGGGCAGCGGGCTCAACGGACAGAACTTCACGTTTGACGGTTACCTTCCCGTCAACCAGCACGACCGCGAACTGCAGATAAAAGCCATAGAAACGGAAAAAAAAAAAAAAAACCGGACACACATTTTCATTGAGACTCCCTACCGTAACCAGCGAATGATAGCCTCAATCTGTAGCATCTGTCAGCCCTCCACTAGACTTTGCATTGCGGCGGGACTTACGGCTTCCGGCCAGTTCCTGAAAACGATGTCAGTGGCCAAATGGCGCAAGTATTTCGAGAAACCTGAAAATCAACTCGGCAAAGTTCCGGCTATTTTCTTGATAGGAAAGTGAAAAATCTGTTGCGGTTTCTACGCCCGCGATGTTTTTTTTGTATTTTTGCAGCCTCAAAAAAACAAGACCTGCAAAGGGCGTTCTTTGATAAGCCGAAGTGGTGGAATGGTAGACACGAGGGACTTAAAATCCCTTGCTCATTGCGAGCGTGTGGGTTCAAGTCCCACCTTCGGTACCAACAAGCAAGCATTTTGCATTAAATGAAAAAAGTGACATTGGCTTCAGTATGAAGAAAATGTCACTTTTTTTGTTTCAAAAAACAACGGAGGCAAGTGTTTTCTTTGCGAAGTCTTTGCCCCCGTGTTTTTTATTCCTACATGTCAGAAGACCCTGAATACTCCTCTTCGGAATAGGACTTCTGCTGCCTGTTCTTGTAGTTGTTGAGTTTGTAAGTTACGTTGAGTGAAATGTTAAAGCCTTCGTTTTCTCTGAGGCTGTAGGAATAGTATCCAGTGCTGCCCGCATTGGGCTCGTAATATTCGTCATATACGGCACAGTTTTGCCATGATTGCAC
>CAVIPZ010000158.1:0-4820 GCA_963644715.1 bacterium
TTGTTGTATGCCTCGTCGGCCGCAACTTACGGGGCGGGAGAGTTGGGATATAATGATGATGAAAAACTCTCTCCAAAACTTCAGCCGCTCAATCCTTACGGACGCTCCAAGAACGAGATTGACAAATGGATACTCAAGCAAACGATTATGCCTCCATGCTGGTACGGGTTCAAATTCTTTAACGTCTATGGACCTAATGAGTACCACAAAGGCCGGATGGCTTCGGTGATTTTACACTCGTTCAACCAGATCAAGGAGACTGGCGAGGTGCGGCTTTTCCGATCACACAAACCGGAATATGAAGACGGCAAGCAACTGCGCGACTTCATATACGTAAAGGATGTGGTGCGGGTGCTTTATTGGTTCATGCAGCACCAACCGGCCAGCGGCATCTATAACCTCGGCACAGGTTGCGCCCGCTCGTTCCGGGCTCTCGCCGCAGCCGTGTTCCGCGCCTTGCACGCCGAACAGCACATTGAATTTATAGACATTCCCGTTGACATCCGAGACAAATACCAGTATTTTACGGAAGCCGACATGACTAAAATGCGCAAAAACGGCTACCGCCGACCCTTTACGCCGTTGGAACAAGGCGTAAAATCGTATGTGACCAAATATCTGACCAAAAACGCGATATATTGAAAGCTGTTTTTAATTTCAATATTTTTGGCAGAACTATATACTCGCACAGATTTTTTTTTATTTTTGTTTCCGTTTTCCAAAATCAGGGAAACCACTCAACAAACACATAGAAATTGAGAACCATAATCTTTTATTGACGAATGAAAAACTTTACTGATAAGGAGATTCACCAGACCCTGAAAACAGTTTTCGGCTTTGACAAGTTCAAGGGAGACCAGCTGAAAGTCATCAAGGCTTTGCTGAAAGGGAAAGACTGTTTTGTCATTATGCCTACCGGCGGCGGCAAGTCTATGTGCTACCAGCTTCCTGCCATGATGAAAGAGGGTACGGCCATCATCATATCACCGCTCATTGCCTTGATGAAAAACCAGGTGGATGCCATCCGCGGCTTCGGCGCCGAAAACGGCATTGCCCATTTCCTCAACTCCTCGCTCACGAAGCAGGAAATCAACGAGGTCAGGCAAGACCTGCTTTCAGGCAAGACCAAACTGCTCTATGTGGCGCCTGAATCCTTGACCAAGGAAGAGAATGTCCATTTCTTCCAAGACATAAACATATCTTTTTATGCCATTGACGAGGCGCACTGCATCTCGGAATGGGGGCACGATTTCCGTCCGGAATACCGGCGCATCAGAGCCATTATCGACAAAATAGGGCAGAAAGTGCCTGTGATTGCGCTTACGGCCACCGCCACGCCGAAAGTGCAGAGCGACATCCAGAAGAATTTGGGCATGCTCAAGGCCGAGGTGTTCATCTCTTCGTTTAACCGCCCTAACCTCTACTACGAAATCCGTGAGAAGACGAAAGACGTGGACAAGGATGTGGTGAAGTTCATCAACAGTCATCCCGGCAAGTCGGGCATCATATACTGCCTCAGCCGCAAAAAGGTCGAGGAGCTTGCCACGTTTCTGCAGGCCAACCAGATCAAGGCGTTGCCTTACCATGCCGGTCTCGATTCCAAGACGCGCGTACAGAACCAGGACGATTTCTTGATGGAGAAAGTGGATGTCATTGTCGCCACCATCGCTTTTGGCATGGGTATCGACAAGCCGGATGTCCGTTATGTGATACATTATGATATGCCTAAGAGTCTTGAGGGCTATTACCAAGAGACCGGGCGCGCCGGCCGCGACGACGGCGAGGGTCTTTGCATCGCTTTCTATGACTACAAGGACCTGCACAAGCTCGAGAAGTTCTCCAACAAAAAGGCCGTGGCCGAACAGGAAATCGTAAAGGAACTGCTTGCCGAAACTGCCGCATACGCTGAAACCACCAGTTGCCGCCGCAAACACTTGCTTCACTATTTCGGCGAAAGCTACAACGAGGAGAATTGCCACAACTGCGACAACTGCAATCATCCCAAGGCCAAGATGAACGCTTCGGAACAGATTCTGCTGGTGCTGGACGTGATCCAGACGGTGAAGCAGCAGTTCAAGGAGGAGCAGATTGTCGATATCATTACGGGTAACAAAACCACTTCCATTGTCAAGTTCAAGCACAACAAACTCAAGCAGTTTGGCGAGGGGCAAGAGTACGACGCCAAATTCTGGTCCAACATTGTGCGGCTGGCCATCTTCGATGACCTTATTGTCAAGGATGTCGAAAACTACGGTTTGCTCAAAATCACCCCGAAAGGCGAGAAATATATGGTCAACCCTTATTCCATCCAGACTATCAAGCCTGTGAAAGAGGGTGATGACAACGATGACAAGGATTTGGACAATCCCGTAGTGGGGGGCGTTGAAGATGCTTTCGACAAGACGTTGTTCAGCCTTCTCAAAGACCTCCGCAAAGACATATCCCGTTCGGAGAATATCCCGCCGTTCGTGATTTTCCAGGATCCGTCGCTTGAAGACATGTGCATCCAGTACCCCACAACGATGGAAGAGATGACCCACATTTCCGGCGTGGGCATGGGCAAGGCCCAGAAGTACGGGAAGCGTTTCATTGAACTGATCAAGAAGTATGTGGATGACAACGAGATAGAACGTCCTCAAGACTTTGTCGTGCGTTCCGTGGTCAAGAAGTCGGCCATCAAGGTCTTCATTATCCAAAGCATCGACCGCAAGTTGAGTTTCGAGGATATCGCCATCGCCAAAGGGCTTGACATGAACGAATTGCTGACTGAAATAGAGATGATTGTCTCTTCTGGGACTAAAATTGACATCGGCTATTATATCGATGAGGAGATTGAGCCGTACCATCAAGAAGAGATACTGGATTATTTCGCCAATGCGGAGTCCGATTCTGTGGATTTGGCCTTGCGCGAACTGGGCGAAGACGAATATACGATGGAGGAGATACGTATTATGCGTATCAAGTATCTGTCGGATGTAGGGAATTGATTTATTTACAATAACAAATCATATGGATAATTATCAAGAGAATCAAGTGCAGGACAACTGTCCTGATTTGGAGAAGGAAGAGAAAACGTGCAGCGCCCAAAAGTGCAAGTGCGGTTGTAAGGTGAGCATTGCTTGCCATATAGTCACGCTCGCTGCAGTGATTGTGCTGTTCATACTGCATTTCACAGGAGGCAAGAAGCCAAGCAGCGCTGCTGCCGTGAATGTAACGCCCGGCAACGGCGACGTTGTTTATGTGAACATCGACTCCGTCAATACGGGTTATGAAATGGTTTCGCTGCTGACGGACAGCATTGAGGCTGAAAAACAAAAACAGGCCATCCTGTTCCAGAACCGCCAGAAAGCGCTGGAAACGAAATTGGCCAACTACCAGCGCAATGTGCAGACGGGGCAACTTACGGCCCAGCAGGCACAATATGCCGAAGCCTCTCTTCAGCAGGAGAGCCAGACGCTGCAGAATGACTATGCCCAGGCCGTGGAGTCGCTTGAGGCACGCTATACTGCCGCAATGAGCCAGATTGCTGATTCGCTCAAGGCGGCCGCGCAGCGCGTGAACGCAAAATACAACGCCTCGTTTGTGTTTTCATACGGCAACGGCGGCCAGATGATCTGCGCCGACCCTACCAAGGACATTACCGCCGAGGTGCTCGACGAACTCAACAAGCCTTTTAAGAAAAAGAAGAAATGACAACAAAACAGACGGAGCCTAAAAAGAGGAAACGGAAAATCGCCGTGATTGTCGCTGCGGCCGCCATAGCTTTCGCGCTGCTGGCATGGCTGATTGTCGCGCTTGTGTCGCGCAACGTCACAGAGAACAAAACCGCCGAGAAACAAGACTCAGGTGATTTGGCAGCTCTGCACGAGTTTCCGCCTATCGAGTTTGCCGACTCGCTCTATTACAAGAAGAACATCGTCTCCTACGAGAACGAACAGCCTCGTGATGTGTTCTATTATGAAAAAGACAGCCTCGGACAACCTACGAACGTTAAGGTTCACGAAACCCATTATTATCCCGAGGAGAAAGTCTATATCGACGGCAATATCAAGAACAATGAACGCGACGGGCTTTGGTATGCTTACCACAAGAACGGCAATGTGCAGACGATGGCCCACTACCGCAACGGCCAGCCCGACGGTCTTTATGCCGTCTATCACGAGAACGGCAGCGTCTATTACACCGGCCAGTACAAGGCTGGCAAGCGCGTAGGCGTATGGAAGTTCTATGACGAGAAAGAGAAACTGGTGCGTACAGAGAATTTTGACCAAAAATAATCCACAATCAATAATCAAATAAAATCAAAAAAATATGGAAATACCTTTTGCAGAAGCGTGGAAAATCAAGATGGTAGAACCTATCAAGAAGTCCACAAGAGAAGAACGCGAGAAGTGGCTTGCTGAAGCCCACAACAACATTTTTATGCTGAAGTCCGACCAAGTTTATATCGACCTTTGCACAGACTCCGGAACGGGCGCTATGAGCGACCGTCAGTGGGCAGCCATGATGATGGGCGACGAGAGCTATGCCGGTGCCCGCAGCTTTACCCACATGAAAGACACGATTACCGAAATCACAGGCTTCGAGTATGTGATACCGACTCATCAGGGCCGTGCCGCCGAGAACGTGTTGTTTTCTTATCTGGTGAAGCCGGGCAACATTGTGCCGGGCAACGCCCATTTTGACACGACAAAGGGACACATCGAGAGCCGCAAGGCTTTCGCCATCGACGTTACCTGCGATGAAGCGCACGACACACAGCTTGAAATGCCTTTCAAGGGAAATGTGAGCCTTGAGAAACTCGAGAAGGTGCTGAAAGA
>CAVIPZ010000159.1:0-4815 GCA_963644715.1 bacterium
GTTCTAGTTCAGGTTGAGGTTCTGGTTCCGGTTGAGGTTCTAGTTCAGGTTGAGGCTCAGGTTCCGGTTGAGGTTCTAGTTCAGGTTGAGGCTCAGGTTCCGGTTGAGGTTCTAGTTCAGGTTGAGGCTCAGGTTCCGGTTGAGGTTCTAGTTCAGGTTGAGGCTCAGGTTCCGGTTGAGGTTCTAGTTCAGGTTGAGGCTCAGGTTCCGGTTGAGGTTCTAGTTCAGGTTGAGGCTCAGGTTCCGGTTGAGGTTCTAGTTCAGGTTGAGGTTCTGGTTCCGGTTGAGGTTCTAGTTCAGGTTGAGGCTCAGGTTCCGGTTGAGGTTCTAGTTCAGGTTGAGGCTCAGGTTCCGGTTGAGGTTCTAGTTCAGGTTGAGGCTCAGGTTCCGGTTGAGGTTCTAGTTCAGGTTGAGGCTCAGGTTCCGGTTGAGGTTCTAGTTCAGGTTGAGGCTCAGGTTCCGGTTGAGGTTCTAGTTCAGGTTGAGGCTCAGGTTCCGGTTGAGGTTCTAGTTCAGGTTGAGGTTCTGGTTCCGGTTGAGGTTCTAGTTCAGGTTGAGGTTCTGGTTCAGGTTGAGGTTCTGGTTCAGGTTGAGGTTCTGGTTCCGGTTGAGGTTCAGGTTCCGGTTGAGGTTCAGGTTCCGGTTGAGGTTCAGGTTCCGGTTGAGGCTCTGGCACCGGTTCAGGTTGAGGCTCTGGCTCTGGTTCCGGTGGCACGATGGCGGCAACTTTCCCTTTTTTGCCTGTTTTGGCAAGGGACACGATTTCCATGCCCTCAAACTCGTGGTTAAGTTCTGCAATATGGTCGCAGGCAAATCGTATGGTTCCTTTTTCGTTGATTGAAAAGGTCCCGAAATTGTCAAAGCTGATGCTTTTGTTGTGTTGCAGCGCGTTTTTCAAATTATCCACCCATTCCGAAATCTCTTTTGCGGCTTGCGTGATCATACATTGCTTTTCTTCGCAAAGGAAGTTGATGAAGCCGGTTTCGTCGGGTTCGTCCTGCTGCAAGGTCAAGGTTACTTTGCAGAAAGGGGGTATAAGCAAGTCGCCGTCTATTTTTGCGGGTTCATAATGGGTGGTGAAAGTTCCTAAGTCGTTGATGAATACGGAACCGTCACGTTGCAGGGCTTTTATAATATAGGTAATCATATCGTAAAAGGGAAAGCGGGTTAAGGTTTCTGCCGGTTCAGTCTTTCAAGGTCTTCGGGGGTGTCGATGCCGGTGCCTTGATAGTTGCAGAGTGCGGTGAATATGTCGAAACCGTTTTCTAACCAGCGCAATTGTTCCAGTTTTTCGCTTTTTTCGAGCGGTGATGGTTGCAGGCGGACCAGTTTGCGCAGTGTGCCGCAGCGGTAGGCATAGATGCCGAGATGTTGGCGGTATGCCGGTGCAGGGTCTTGAGCGTCACGTACGAAAGGGATGGGGTAGCGGCTGAAGTAGAGGGCTTTCTGCTGAAACGAGGTTACTGTTTTCACCTTGTTTGGGTTTTGAGCCTCCTGTTGGTCAAGCGGTTTCACAAGGGTGGCAATGTTTACTTCCGGCCGTTCAAACATCCGGGCAAGGAGTCCGATTTCGTTGCGGCTTATGAAAGGCTCGTCGCCTTGTATGTTGATGACGACATCTTCGTCGAGCAGCTGCAGTTTGTCGGCCGCCTCGCCGCAGCGGTCGGTGCCGGAGGGGTGGTTGGGACGGGTCATCACGACAGTGCCTCCGATGCTACGTATGCATTCGGCAATGCGCTCGTCGTCAGTGGCTACGGCAACCAGGTCGAGTGCTGCTTCCAGCGCATGTTCATAAACGACTTGTATCATAGGCTTTCCGCCAATGAGGGCGAGCGGCTTTCCAGGGAATCGGGTCGAGGCATAGCGTGCCGGTATTATTCCTATGTGTTTCATTTTTTTATTTGAAAAGGCCGAACAATTCGGCATCTATCTTGTTGATGATTTCCCCGAAATCTTCCGGTTTCTCGGCAAACTTGAGGGTGTTGACGTCAATGACCAGCAGTTTGCCTTCTTTGTAGTTGGATATCCACTCGTCGTATTTGTGGTTCAGGTTCTCGAGATAAGAGGGGCGGATGGAGTCTTCGTATGCTCTTCCGCGCTTGAGAATCTGGGTTACTAACGTTGAGACGTCTGCCTTGAGGTAGATCAGCAGGTCGGGAGCCTGCAGAAACTGCGACATCAACTCGAACAGGGAGGAGTAATTCTCAAAGTCACGGGTGGCCATAAGGTTCATATCGTGCAGGTTAGGGGCGAAGATGAAAGCGTCTTCGTAGATGGTGCGGTCCTGAATGACATCTTTTTTCCGTTTCCGGAGGTCGAGAATCTGGCGGAAGCGGCTGTTGAGGAAGAAAATCTGGATGTTGAACGACCAGCGTTGCATGTCTTGATAGAAACTGGCAAGATAGGGGTTGTTGTCCACGCTTTCGTAGAGCGGTTCCCAACCGTAGTGTTTAGCAAGCATGCCTGTGAGTGTTGTTTTCCCGGAACCGATATTTCCGGCAACTGCGATATGCATAATATTGTAGTTTTAAAGCGGTTATTGATTGGTTGTTTTCTCTTTTCCGGCCGAGAGCGCGTGCAGTACAAGATAGACGCACAGTCCAGCAAACATGACAATAGACAATATGTTGAACAGAGGGCTGCCGATATATTTCTCCATGAATGCGGGTTCTACGCCGCAGTATTTAAGGATGGCGCTGAGCACGCCCATAATGGCGCCGCCCGCAAGCAGTCCGGAGGCAAGCAGGGTGCCTTTTTCGCCGCGCATGCGGTTTATGGTTTCGTCTTTGCTGCGCGATTTCACAAACCAGGCCAGCAGCCCGCCTACCAGCAGCGGAAGGTTAAGTTGCAAGGGAATGAACATGCCCAATGAGAATGCCAGTGCGGGCACTCCGACGACGTCGAGGAGGATAGCCAGCACGGCGCCGATGATGTAAAGCACCCAAGGGGTGGAACCGTCAAACATCAGCGGCTGGATGATGGCGGCCATGGCATTGGCCTGCGGTGCCACTAATGCGTCTTCGCCCGTATATCCGTAAGTCTTGGACAGCAGCATGATGACGGCGCCGACGGTCAGGGCCGACACCAGCGTCCCCACAAATTTGAAGCCTTCTTGCTTGTACGGAGAGGTGCCGATCCAGTAGCCGATCTTGAGGTCGGTGATAAAGCCTCCGGCCATGGCCAGCGCAGAACAGACGATGCCGCCGATGACCAGCGCCGCCAGGATGCCGGCGCCGCCTTTCAGCCCTACTGCCGCTAAGATGATGGACGAGAGTATCAGGGTCATCATGGTCATGCCCGACACGGGATTGGTACCTACCGTTGCAATGGCAGTGGCCGCAACCGTAGTGAACAGGAATGCGAACAAGAACACGATGAGCAGCCCTACAAGGATTTGCTTGAAGTTCATTTCCATACCGCCAAAGATGAAGAACAGGAACATCATGACCAGTACTGCAAGAAAGCCGAAGAGGATGATCTTCATGGATATGTCACGTTGTGTGCGTATGGTGTCAGCGGTGCCGCCTTTCTGCTTGCCGGCCTTGAACGCCACGCCGAGCGATTTCTTGATGACGCCGGCCGACTTGCACACGCCCAGCAGCCCGGCCATGGCGATGCCGCCGATGCCGATGTAGCGCGCGTAGTTGGCAAAGAGGAATTCGGGGTCGGCGGCAGACAAAGAGGTCAGCGTCCCGTTGACGTCCATGGCCCCGTATTGTCCTAACAGCGGAACGATGACCCACCACGAGAGGGCTGAGCCGGCACAGATGACAGCCGCATATTTGAGCCCGATAAGGTATCCTGTGCCCAGCAGGATGGATTCTGCACTCATCTTGAAGACGAACTTGTGGTTCATGGCCAGTCTTTCGCCCCAGCCGCACATGCGCGTTGAGACGGTGTCAGCCCAGAAATGGAACGTGGTCATCAGAAAGTCGTACAGTCCGCCGATGAGCCCGCTCACTAACAGCAGCCGTGCCTGGTTGCCGCCCTTTGCCCCCGAGACGATGATCTCAGTGGTGGCCGTGGCTTCGGGGAACGGATATTTGCCGTGCATGTCAGAAACGAAATACTTGCGGAACGGTATCAGGAACAGAATGCCTAAAAAGCCGCCTAACAGCGAGGAGAGGAATATCTGGAAAAAGTTGACTTGTATCTCTGCCCCAACCGCAGGGTTGGTCTCTTTGATGATGTAGATGGCAGGCAGCGTGAAGATGGCGCCGGCAACTATGACACCCGAACTGGCGCCGATGGACTGGATGAGCACGTTCTCTGACAAGGGATTCTTGCGCTTGGCCAACGTTGATGCGCCTACCGCTATGATGGCGATGGGAATGGCGGCCTCGAACACCTGTCCGAACCGCAGCCCAGAATAGGCCGTGGCGGCCGAGAACAGAATGGCCATAATGATGCCCCAAGTGATGGTCCAGGCATTCAATTCAGGATACTTCTTGTCGCCCCGCAAGATGGGACGGTAACTCTCGCCGGGCTTCAGCTCTCGGTGCGCATTGTCGGGCAACCTGATGTCACCGGGAACTTCAATATTCTCTTTCTCTGTTTCTTTCATGCTGATTATAAATTGGTTGAGAATCGTTTTAAAAAGCCGTCAAAGATACAAAAAAACGTATTTGCTCCGACAACTTGCGCCGCAATAGTAAAAAAGCCGCCTTGCCGTTGTATTTTGGGAATGCCTCACGGCACAATGCTGACGCGCAAACTGGGACTTTGTGCCCTGTATTCGGGCGAATAGAAACATTCAACCGTGGCGATTCCGTTGGAAAAGGTGCCTTTCTGGGTGGCCGTTACTTCATATTCGAG
>CAVIPZ010000160.1:0-4776 GCA_963644715.1 bacterium
GTTTGACGCCCTTCGTGTTGCGTCCGAGGATGCGCAGCTGGTCCACATGCAGGCGGATGGCAATGCCCGAGCGGTTGATGATCATCAGGTCGTCGGCATCGGTCACGTCCTTAAGGGCTATCAGCATGCCGGTCTTTTCGGTGATCTTGATGGTGCTCACGCCCTTGCCGCCGCGGTGGGTGATGCGGTAGTCTTCGAGCAGGGAGCGTTTTCCGAAGCCGTTTTCTGACACGATGAGGACGTTGCTCTCAGGGTTGTCGATGCAGAGCACGCCCACAATTCTGTCGTCCGGTCCGTCAAGGGTCACGCCTTTCACGCCGGCGGCGGTGCGTCCCATAGCGCGCATCTCTTCGTTCTCCTTGAAGCGGATGGCACGGCCGGAATGGAGGGCGATCATGATGTCGGAGTTGCCGTCGGTGAGGCGGGCGGCCAGCAGCCGGTCGCCCTCGCGCACGTTGATGGCGATGATTCCCTTGCGGCGCGGGTGCGAGTAGGCTTCAATCGTGGTCTTCTTGATGATGCCCTTTTCGGTACACAGCACTACATAATGGTTGGTGATGTAGGCAGGGTCGGAGATGGAGTCGAGGTTGATGATGGAGGCAATCTTGTCGTCAGGGTCAATCTCTAACAGGTTCTGCACGGCACGGCCTTTGGAGGCCTTTACGCCTTCCGGGATCTCGAACACGCGCATCCAGAAACATTTTCCTTGTTCTGTGAAGAAGAGCAGGTAGTTGTGGTTGGTGGCCATATACAGGTGTTCGATGAAGTCTTCGTCGCGCGACTTGCCGCCACGCGAGCCCTTGCCGCCGCGGTTCTGCACTCTGTATTCCGACAGCGGCGTGCGCTTGATGTAGCCCAAGTGCGAGATGGTGATGACGACCTCTTCGTCGGCGATGGTGTCCTCGATGCGGAACTCCGAAGCGTCAAACTCGATGGGCGAGCGGCGCGGGTCACCGTATTTCCCCTTTATTTCCTGAAGTTCTGTCTTGATGATTTCCATACGCAGGTGCTCGTCTGCCAGCACGTCTTGCAGGTATTTTATCAGTTTCTCTATTTCGTCGTATTCGTTTTGCAGCTTTTCGCGCTCCAGTCCGGTGAGCTGGCGGAGTCGCATCTCAACGATGGCCTTGGCCTGCAATTCAGAGAATCCCCATTTGTCCATCAGCCCTTTCTGGGCATCCTGCACGGTGCGTGACGCCCTGATCAAGGCAATCACTTCGTCAATGATGTCGAGCGCCTTGAGGAATCCCTCCAGAATATGGGCGCGTGCCTGTGCCTTGTTAAGGTCGAACCTTGCGCGGCGGATTACCACCTCGTGGCGGTGCTTGACGTACTCCACAATCATGTCTTTGAGGTTGAGCGTCATAGGACGCCCATTGACGAGCGCCACGTTGTTGACGCTGAATGACGACTGCAAAGCCGTCATCTGGTACAGCTTGTTGAGCACAACTTCGGGCACAACATCTTTCTTGAGTTCATAGACAAGGCGCGTGCCGTTGCGCTTGTTGGTGAGGTTCTCGATGTTGGAGATGCCCGTGATTTTGTCGTCCTTGACCAGCTCAACTGTGTGCTTGATCATTTCGGATGGGTTCACCATAAATGGCAAGGAGGTGACAATGATGCGGTTGTGGTTCTTGTTGGCCTCAATTTCGGCATGTCCGCGCATAATGATGCGACCGCGTCCGGTGCTGAAGGCTTCCAACACGCCTTGCGTGCCGTAAATCATGCAGCCCGTTGGGAAATCGGGCGCCTTGATGTATTGCATCAGTTCCGGAATGGTGATGCTGTTGTTGTCGATGTAGGCGCAGATGCCGTCGCAAACTTCGCCCAGATTGTGCGGCGCCATGTTGGTGGCCATGCCTACGGCGATGCCTGAAGCGCCGTTCACCAACAGGTTAGGGATTTTGGATGGCAATACGGTGGGCTCCGGTATGGTGTCGTCAAAGTTGAGCGACATGTCAACGGTGTCTTTCTCGATGTCGGCAACCATGTCTTCTGCCGACTTGCGGAGGCGTGCCTCCGTGTAACGCATAGCGGCCGGACTGTCGCCATCTACGGAGCCGAAGTTGCCTTGACCATCTACAAACGGGTAGCGCAACGACCACGGCTGCGCCATTCTCACCATTGCGTCATATACGGCCGTGTCGCCGTGTGGATGGTATTTACCTAACACCTCGCCGACAATTCTCGCCGACTTCTTGTAAGGCTGTGAGGATACGATGTTCATGTCCCACATGGCGTATATGATGCGGCGCTGCACGGGCTTGAGACCATCGCGCACATCGGGCAGGGCGCGAGAGACAATCACGGACATGGAATAGTCGATGTATGCCGTTTTCATCTGGTTCTCAATGTTCACCTGTACGATGTTTTCCCCTGTGTTCTGTTCTTCTGTCATTTTATAGTTTCTTTGTTTTATTCTAACGTGTTGTTTTTTAGATAGTTGTTCTTTGCACAATTAAGGCACGAAAATACGATTTTTTTTGATTTCTGCCTTGATTATTTTTTTGCGCCCGGCACGGCAGTGCATAAAAACGAATGTAGAGGCGTTATGCATCTAAGTTCTAAGCTCTAAAATCTAAACTCTGTTTCGTGCGGCGTCAGGCAATGAATGTTTTTGTATTTTTGCAACCTTTTAAATTGAACAGACAATAATTATGATTGCACAAGAAATGAAACGTCTTTTAACAGCATTTTTCCTTATTCCTGCAGCACTTTGCGCTTTTGCGCAAGAATCAGACCCGGTGCTGGTCAAGGTGGGTAACGAATCTGTCACAAAATCCGAATTCCTGAAGGCCTACCAAAAAAACAACCTGCTGAGCGAAGCCACGGAAAAAGACCTGCGCGAGTATCTTGACCTCTATGTCAACTACCGGATGAAGGTGCAGGAGGCCCAGGCGCAAAAGATGGACACGTCTGCCGCTTTTGTCCGCGAACTGGCCTCCTATCGCAACCAGTCGGCGCAGCAGTACCTGGTTGACAGCGAGGTGAGCGACCGCCTGCTCAACGAGGCTTACGACCGTTTCAAATACCAGGTGAGGGCATCGCATATTCTTGTGCAGTGCAGTCAGACAGCCTCCCCTAAGGACACGCTGGAGGCCTGGAACAAGATTATGCAGATCCGCAACCGTGTCCTGAAAGGCATGGATTTCGGCGAGGCTGCGGCCGAGTTTTCAGAAGACCCATCCGCCCGCGATTTCGTGAATCCGCAAACGGGCCGCATGCAGCGCGGAAACCACGGCGATCTGGGCTATTTTTCAGTGCTTGAAATGATTTACCCCTTTGAGACTGCGGCTTACAATACGCCCGCAGGCCAGATTTCGATGCCTGTGCGCACCCGCTTCGGCTATCATCTCATCAAGGTGGATGAGAAAGTGCCCGCGATGGCGCAAATATTCGTGTCGCAGATTTTCGTGGCCGACACGCTCGCCCTCGCGCAAGGCTCGCCTGAGGCTCTCGCCAAGGTCAGGGAGATAGCCCGCCGCCTGCGCAACGGCCAAAGCTCGTTTGAGAACCTTGCCGCCGAACTCTCTGAAGACCAAGCCACGAAAGACAAGGGCGGCAAGATGCTCCCGTTTGCCCCGGGACGCCGCCCGGGCAACTATACCGCCGCAGCCATCCATCTGCAGCCCGGCGATGTGTCTGACCCCGTGCCCTCCGTGCTCGGCTGGCATTTCCTCCGGCTCGATTCTATAAAGTATGTCACGGTGAACGACGAAACAAAGTATCTGCTCAAATCTCGCCTCGCCCGCGACGAAAGGGCACGCAAAGGCCAAGAATCGATGATCGCCAAACTCAAAAACGAGTACCATTTCAACGAGTCCGGGAAAAAAGCCGTCATGAAGTTCTTCAACAAGAATATTCCTGACAATTATTTCTCCTCCGACAAGATGGAACTTGCCGAACTCAAAGGCATCGAAAAGCTGAAGCCGATGTGTACGTTTGCTGACGTTTCGCTCTCTGCCGTCGAATTTGCCAAGTTCATCTCCCGCTATCAAGGCATTACGCTTAAAGGAACAATTTCTGATTTTTTGGAACAACTTTATGTCAAATTCACTAACGAACGTATTCTGCGCTACGAAAAGACACAACTGGCAAACAAATATCCCGAGTACCGCGACCTTGTGAATGAGTTCCATGACGGTATGATGCTCTATGAAATCAACAGCCAGAAAGTGTGGAACGCCGCCATTCAGGACAGCATCGGACTGGAACGCTTATATCAAGAGATGAAAGAAGAGTTCAAGACAACAGACTCTGCCGGAAATGTGGTCTATAAGCCGCTTGACGACGTCAAGGCCGTGGTCATCAACCGATATCAGGAAATGTTAGAGAAACAATGGCTGGAAGAGCTTCACGCCAAGTATCCCGTTGTGACAGACGAAAAAGTGTTCCGTTCTATTCTCAGCAAACAGTGAAAGTGAAAAGGTGGTTTTTCTTTCTTTGCGCTGCCTTGTTGCTGACCGCTTCCGGATGCCAGAAAAAAGACCGGATTGTGGCTCAAGTTTATTACCACAAACTCTACCTTTCAGAAGTTTGCGATAATATACCCGCAGACCTGTCTCCAGAAGACAGCGTTTCGCTTTTCAATGCATACGTGGACAGCTGGATCAAGGAACAGCTGGTGCTGCACGAGGCGGAGAAAAAACTCTCTCTCCGCGAGAAAAGTTTTGGCAGACAACTCGAAGAGTGCCGCAAGAGTCTTTTGATAGATGCCTATTTCCAGAAATTGGCTTCGGAAAACACGGCCGATGATGTTTCTGCCGAGGAGATGAG
>CAVIPZ010000161.1:0-4767 GCA_963644715.1 bacterium
AGAAAAGTTTTTTCATAAAGATTTTAATTTGTTGATATTTAATATGTTATAATTATAGTCAATATATATTATTCCAATTTTTTTTGAAGCGGCAAAAGTAAAAAAAAGTTTGACACCTCATTTTTTTTCTTTGGAGACAAAAATTGTACTTTTGCGCTCCTAAAAGAGACCTGCAATGATGACAGATTCTGAAATCACAGACAAGATATCCCTAATGCGGAAGTTTTTCTGCACTGGCGGCACCCGGAGTCTTGCACAGCGCAAGATTATGATTGACAAGCTGTACAAGAGCATACGGCGGCATGAGCAAGACATAGCGGAAGCCCTCGCTGCCGACCTGCACAAGTCTGCCTTTGAGTCCTACGCTACCGAAACAGGCATTGTGCTGCACGAGTTGAAGACGTTAAGGCGAAATATGGTCCGGTGGTCAAAGCCCGAACGCCGTGGAACGCCACTGTCGCTGTTTCCGTCGCGCAGCCGCATCGTGAAAGAGCCTTACGGGGTGGCTTTGGTGATTGCGCCATGGAACTACCCTTTCCAGTTGCTGTTCAACCCGCTGGCAGCGGCGGTGGCGGCAGGCAACTGTGTGGCACTGAAGACCTCGCCAAACGCGCCCGCCACCGCCGACCTGGCCGAGACTATCGTGCAGGAGGTCTTCCCGCCGACCTGGGTCACCGTATTTCACGGACACCGCGAGATGAACCAAAAACTGCTGGCAGAACGTTTCGACTATATTTTTTTTACGGGCAGTCCCACCTTAGGGCACGTGGTGATGGAGGCCGCCGCCAAGCACCTTACGCCTGTAACGCTCGAGTTGGGCGGAAAAAGCCCCTGCATCGTCGATGAAGATGCCGACCTTGCCACCGCCGCACGCCGCATTGTGTGGGGCAAATGCCTCAACAGCGGGCAAACCTGCATCGCCCCCGACTACCTGATGGTACACCAGTCGGTAAAGACAGCCTTTCTGCAAGCGTTCAAGACAGCGGTGCGCGACCTGTTCGGACACAACCCGCAACTGTCGCCCGACTATCCGCGCATTGTTTCCGACAAGGCTATGCAGCGGCTCACGGGCTACCTCAACACCGGGCGCATTGTGACCGGCGGCCGCTTTGACCTCCAAGACCGCTACATTGAACCTACCGTCATAGAGGAGGTGCCGGCAGACGCACCCGCCATGCAAGAAGAAATCTTCGGACCTGTATTCCCTCTCATCGAGTTTGAACAGACGGGCGAGGTCATCGACTTCATAAACCGCCGCGAGAGGCCGCTGGCACTCTATTATTTCACTAAAAGTCGAGAGAATGCGGAAACGATGCTGCGCGAGACCTCATCCGGCGGAGCCTGCATCAACGACACCGTCATCCACTGCGCCAATGCCAATGTGCCGTTCGGCGGCATCGGCAACAGCGGCATGGGACGCTATCACGGCAAGTACGGATTCGACACCTTTACGCACGAGAAAAGCGTGATGCGCTCCCCAAGCAAATTAGATGTCAAAGTCAAGTACCCGCCCTACACCGGAAAACTCAAGATGGTGAAACGGCTGATGAGCATGCTGCTCATTGCCTGTGGGCTTCTTGCATTTACTGCGGGGTGCAACGGCTGCCAACGGCAAAGCAAAGTGACCCTGCCCCAACGCACAGAAGAGCAGAAAAAAGAGGCCAAGAACGTGAACCTCAAGACGGTGCGTTATGAGCAGATGCTCTTCTCCATCGACAGCAAAAACCTGGCAGAGGGTGTCCGTAAACTCCACGGCCAAGTGCCCGAAATCCTTATCGCCGACAACTGCTGGAACGACCAAACTATGATGACAGGACTGAAAGCCTACCTCTCCGACCCCGTCATCAAAGAGATATACCAAGCCACTCAAAAAGAATTTCCCGATCTTGACGAAGTGAAACTGGAACTTGACAAGGCTTTCGGAATCTATCTCGCCCACTTCCCCGACGACACCTTGCCCGTTGTCTATACCATGATGTCGGGGCTCGACTTCACCGTGCCCTCTGTGTGGGGCTATGGCAACGACCTCTTCATCAACCTCGACATGTATTTGGGCAAAAACTACGCAAATTACGCCAAAGCAGGCATGCCGAAATACATTTCAGAGCGATGCGAGCGCAAATTCATCGCCACCGACTGCTTCACCAAGGCCATCGCCTACCGCCATCTGTCAGACAAGACCCCCGTTACCGCACTTGACTATATGATTGCCGAAGGCAAGAAACTGTTTCTCACCCAGACCATGTTCCCGAAAACATCGCCGAAAGACATCATCGGCTACACCGACGAGCAGTGGAAATGGATAACTGAACACGAAGCCGCCGCCTGGCAATATCTTATACAGAAAAACAAACTCTATTCAAAAGAGGATAAAATCATACGGCAACTGGTGGACGAGACACCGTTTACGCGCGACTTCGGCAATCAGTCGCCCGGGCGCATCGGTGCCTATTTCGGATGGAAAATCGTGCAGTCGTATATGCAGAACCACAACGGAACTACCCTGCTGGAACTGATGCAGAATCCGGAAGCGCAGAAAATACTCACCGAGTCGTATTACAAACCCGCTTTGCGATAAAAAATAAAAATTTATAAATATAGTTGTACGATTGATAATTTTTATTATCTTTGCCGCAAACTTTAAAAACAAAACAATATGTCTGGAATCAACAAAGTAATTTTAGTAGGAAACTTGGGGAGAGACCCCGAGGTGCGCACCTTTGAGAACGGCGTAAAGAAAGCCTCCTTTACGTTGGCCACATCGGAGACGTACAAAGACAAGAACGGCAACCGCACTGAAGTCACGGAGTGGCACAACATTTACTGCTGGCGCAATTTGGCAGAGGTTGCAGAGAAGTATCTTACAAAAGGCAAGATGATTTATCTGGAGGGCAAATTGCGCACGCGCAATTGGGAAGAAAACGGCACACGCCGCTACATCACAGAGATTGAAGCGAGCACGTTCACGATTCTGAGCCCTAAAGGTGCGGGTGACACTCCGGCAGAACAACAAGTGCCGAACAACACGCTTGAAACGCCATCGGACGAACCGTACGAGCAATCGATGGCGGACGGCACCGACGGCTTGCCGTTCTGAAAAAAGCAAAAGCTTTTGTAAGTAAAGCAAAAGGGCGCGTCACAAATGCGGCACGCCCTTTTCTGCTTCACAATAGGTCTCGCCCGTGCAGACGACAAGGTCGGCTCGGCGGCATTTTTCTTCTTGCGGCATCTGCTTGGCCATACGCTGAAGCACCTGCTCCTGTGTGATGCCGGGATTGCGCTTCAGCACCCTTTTGATGCGGAGTTCCAACGGAGCATCGGCAACAATCACTTTGTCGAAATGGACATCAAGGCCGCGCTCAAACACCACTGCCGACTCCATCATTACAGCGTTGCCTGACTGATTTTCAGCCCATTGCTCAAAACGCTGCATCACGGCAGGATGCACCAACTGCTCCAACCGCGCCATTTGCTGCCCGTCGCTGAATATGATGTCGGCCAGCACCTGCCGGTCCACTTGCCCAGCTGCATCAAGAATCTGTGTACCGAACAGCGCACACAATTGACGCAAAAAAGCCTCATCGCGATAAAGTGCCTTGGCCTCGTCATCGGCATAAAACACCGGAATGCCCATCTGCACAAAGTGCCGCGAAAGGTAAGTCTTGCCAGTGCCGATGCCGCCAGTGAGCGCTATTCTGTATTTTGCCATTACTATTAATTATAAAAGGTCTCTCCCTTGTAGAAAAAGCCATAGGCGTGCCTTGACTGTCGCCTGTTTTATTGCAAATAAAAGGTAACCACTTCAGGGGCTTCCACCGCCGCGAGTTCAGAACCGAAATTGTGGTGCGACAAAAAGTCGCGCAACTCTTTGTTGGTGAATGTATAGACCGTAATCTTCTTCTTGGGCTGAATCAAATCCTTTACCGA
Source organism: bacterium (assembly GCA_963644715.1). Classification (GTDB taxonomy): domain Bacteria; phylum Bacteroidota; class Bacteroidia; order Bacteroidales; family WCHB1-69; genus F23-D06. The sequence goes on from CAVIPZ010000161.1 coordinate 3,928, forward strand.
TATGTAAAGTTCCTTGTCCTTCTTGATGAAAGGCGGGGCAAGATACCTGAGTCCTTTTTGGTTGAATGTCAGCGTCAGCACAGAGTCGGACACTGTTACCGACTCTTTTCCTTCAGGAAGATTATAGCAGTGAATCTTATAGTTGTAGATCACTCTGTAATCCTTAGAGAAAGTAATGACGCACCACGTCCCTATGGATATGAAAAGACACACCAGAAAGGCGGCGGATGGGAATCTGATTTTCTGCCTGATGCTCATTATTTATCCTGCTTTTCTTGCTTCTTGGCGTTCTTTTGACTTTGAATCTGTGCTTCTGAAATGTTGATGGCATTCTTGTCAACTTCGACGCGCACGTCGGGAGCAACCTCAATAACGAAACTGTTGGCTTTTTCGTCTGTAATCTTGCCGTGAATACCGCCGATGGTAACAACGTGGTCGCCTTTCTTGAGACTGTTTCTTACGGCTTCAATATTTTTCTGCCTTTTCTGCTGAGGCCTGATCATAAAGAAATAGAACACCAGAATAATCAGCAAAATAAAAATGAGGCCGGAGCCGCCGCCGCTGAAAAGTTTAGAGCCGCCCGAAGCTGCTTGCAACAAAGGAATCATCTGATACATAATTGACTGTTTTTGATTTTGTTAAAAATGAGAATAATAGATAATGTTTACTGTTTTGAGGACGAAACGTTGGCCGTAATGGTCAGGATTGTCTCTGCGGGATAGGTGTTGGCACCGACCAAGATTCGTTTTGTCACCTTTCCGTTCTGCGAATGTGAATCGAACGTGACCACAATTTCGCCTGACTCGCCAGGGCGGATAGGCGCTTTGGGCGGCGTTGAGG
>CAVIPZ010000162.1:0-4740 GCA_963644715.1 bacterium
GAATTATACAATACAATATTATAATATGGTCTGTATATGAAAATTGTTTCTGTAGAGCCGATAGGCATCAGTGAAGAAAAAGCCGAAGCATTAAAGGCCGAATTTGTCAAATATGGTCACGATTTTTACTGTTACCGTGACAGGAAAGAGGACGAAAGCACCCTTGCGGAAAGGATGAAAGAGGCAGAAATTGTGATTGTCTCTAACATTAAAGTCAGTGCGGCGGTGTTGTCGCAGTGTCCGCATCTCAAAATGCTTGACGTGGCATTTACGGGGCTCGACCATATCGATTTGGAATATTGCAAGGCACATGGCATCAAGGTGGTGAATGCGGCAGGCTACGCTACCGAGGGTGTGGCCGAACTGGCTGTCGGCCTGATGATTGACCTTTATCGCCGCATTACGGTTTTAGACGCTTCGCTCCGTAGCGGCGGCACTCGCAACAATTTCCTGGGACGCGAATTGCGCGGCAAGCAGGTCGGCATTGTGGGTACGGGCGCGATAGGGCTGCGCACCGCCGAACTGCTGCTCAATTTCGGCTGCCGCGTGGTGGCCTGGAGCCGCACCGAGAAAGCGGATGCCAAGGCTTTAGGCATAACGTATGTGACGCTTGAGGAACTGATGCAAAACAGCGACATCATCTCGCTGCATGTCCCGTTGACGTCCGAAACGCATCATCTGATTGGCCAAGACCTGCTGCGCTTGTGCAAACCGTCGGCTATTTTGGTCAATACCGCCCGCGGCAATGTGGTGGATATGGATGCTTTGGCCGCCGCACTGAATGCAGGCCGCCTTGCCGGTGCCGGCATTGATGTTTTTGAGAAAGAGCCGCCCCTGCCGGCTGAACATCCGTTGCTGAAAGCCCCCAACTGCATTGTGGTGCCCCATGTGGGCTATGCCACGCGCGAGGCTTTCGATGAACGCATCGACATTGTGGTGCAGAACATACTCCGCGAAGCTTAGCAGTGAAAGACAAGGCAAGCCCTATTCGCGGCTTGCCTTTACATAATTCCGCCATTTTTCCAGCACCGACTGGAAATCAGACGGCAGTTCAGACTCAAACCGCACAAACTCTCCTGTGGTGGGATGGGCAAAGCCTAACGATTTGGCATGCAGTGCCTGCCGCGGCAGCAGCGCAAAGCAGTTGCGCACAAATTGCTGATATTTGGTAAAGGTGGTTCCTTTCAGGATGCGGTTGCCGCCATACGATTCGTCGTTGAACAGCGGATGCCCGATAGACTGCATATGTACGCGGATCTGGTGGGTGCGCCCCGTTTCAAGTTGACATTCGACGAGGGTGACGTAGCCGAACCGTTCCAGCACGCGCCAATGGGTAACGGCATGCTTGCCTTGGTCGCTCCCCTCGGGAAATACGGCCATAACCATACGGTCTTTCGGGTTGCGCCCCACATTGCCGACAATGGTGCCTTCCTCATCTTCAAAGTCGCCCCAAACCAAAGCCCAGTAGCGGCGCTCCAGGTTATGGTCGAAGAAAACCTTGGCCAAGCGCATCTGCGCCTGCTCGTTTTTTGCCACCACCAACAGTCCCGATGTGTTTTTGTCGATGCGGTGTACCAAAAGCGGACGCATCGGTGAGCCGTCAGGCAACTGTTTGCCTGTCATATAGTGGTAGAGCGCGTTGACCATAGTGCCTGTGAAATTGCCGTAGGCGGGGTGCACCACCATGCCGGCTTTCTTGTTGATGATGATCAGGTCATCGTCCTCGTAGGTGATGTCCAAAGGGATGTCTTCGGGCAATATTTCCGTGTCTCTGGGCGGATTTGGCATCAGCACCGAGATGATGTCGCCGGGATGTACCTTGTAGTTCTGCTTTTCGGGCTTGCCGTTCACTACGATGCAGCCGGCTTTGGAGGCCTGCTGTATTTTGTTGCGGGAGGTGTGGCGGATGAGGTTGAACAGGTATTTGTCGATGCGCAGCAACTCGGTGCCCGGATCTACGGTGAAACGGAAATGCTCGTACAGCAAGTCCTTGCCGCCCGACTCCTGATCTTCCTCCTGATTGAGTCTGGTTATGTCTTCGTTCATTTTCTAATCGTAATGGTTATGGCCATTGTGCCGGCGTGCGGCCGCGGGGTCTATCTGTCGCAGTTTTTGCAGAGTATGCTCTTCACCTCTTCGTTCTCCATGACGCAATAGGGGAGCTTGCCGAAGATGCCGCAAAGTCTTGCGGGGTTTTTCTCAAAAGCTCTCTTTACGGTTTTCGTGAATAGCGGACTCAGGTAGGTCTGTTCGCGGTGCGCTGCAATGGACACGTATGACATCAAAAAGTCTTCCGAAACTTTTTCCTCGTCAAGGAACGGCTCCATCAGCGAGATGGCGTAGGTGTAGTCGTGATTCTTCACAAAATAGGAGGCTTTCTTGTAGGCGTTGCGCCAGGTGTCCATCTTGGGGTTCTGCAGGCTTTTGACTTTGCTGTAGGCGGCCGCCGACAGCGCTACGGTTTCGGTGGTCTTGGCGGCAGTGTCGGTGAAGTTGATGATGTTCAACTGGTGCTCGAGGTTCAGGGCGTCAACGTATGTTTTCTGAACTGTGGGCATCGTGTAAAGTTTGTCAATCTTGGCCTGGATTTGCGACACGTCGGCCGGCGTCTTGATCGAGCTCAACGCGACATCCGCCACGGTGGTGTTGAAAAAGACGGTTTGGTTGGTGGCGTCAAGGTTGCTTACGCGCGTGATGCTGTCTTTCAACTGTTTGGTCATGCGGGGCGCAAGATAGTAGAGCATATACATCTTGTTGTTCAGCAGTGCCTGATAGTTTTTGGTCCATGGGATCCGCATCTTCGACACGGTTGAGGCGGTATAGGAGCCCTCTCTGACCTGGCTTGCAATGTATTTCTCGATGGACGAGGCGAGTTTCTTGTTCTTGTTGGCTATGGCGCCGTTGAATTTCCACAAGGTGAAGGCCTGCTCCTGCTCTTTGTTGCCGATGGGGTAGGTGACGTGGAACTTGATTTCATAGTAGCGGCAGGGCGCAAGGTAGCCGCTGTCGAGGGTCTTCAGCGCGTAACTGTCGCCCTTGAGTTGGCGGGCGGCTTCGTCTAAGGTCAAGAAACTCAAGTCGTAGTAGTCGCTTTGGTTCACTATCTTCTCTTTGAAAAGATCCCAGCAGAAGTCGTAACGTACGGTAATTTCTGTGCCTGGATAGCGGGTCTGCATGTTTTTCTTCAGAAAGTCGGCACGTTTCTGCTGCGTTTTCTGATAGACGGCGTCTTTGTAATAGTTGGGCGAGTTGTGCGCTATGATTTCAATGCGGTTGATGTTGTATTCGGGCACGTCGATGGCTTTCAAGGCAGAGTCGAATGCGGCGCAGGTGTAGTCGGTTTTCTTCAGGGTGTAGGGGAACTCAACGCTGAAAGAGTCTGTCTCCGCAGTCGGCACCCATTCACCGACACTGCCGCTTTTGTCTTCAATGAAGTTTATCTTTTCGGTGTAGTCGGCGTTTTTGGTCTCTATGTATTTAGGTATGATGGTGCGGCATACGCGGTTGCCCTCTTTGAGAATCAGAATGTGCAGCTCAACGGGGGTGCTGAGTTCGATGGCCTCGGGCAATGTGGCGATTTTGGCAATGAGTTTCCCGGTCTTGAGGTTGGTGTTTTCGTTTTTCTCGAGGATGCTCTCAAAGGTGATGGGTTTGGTTACGAAGCCGCGGTGCGGATGGTCGTAGTCGATGGTGAACCCCTCGCAGTCGTACTGGCTTTGCTGCACAAAGTCGAGGGCAATGGCATCGCCCTCTTTGCCGATGAGTTTCTTGACGGCCTTGTAGTCGTCGCAGGTGATATAGACATCGCCGTTTTTATTGATGCTCATGTACTCTGAAAGCGTTTCAAGGCCGGTTTCGGTGGCGCATTTCTTGCAGATTTTGCTGTCAAAGGGCTTCAGCCCCGACTGCCCTTTGGAGTAGGGGAGGTCTTTGGCGCCGATGGCGGGTTTGTAGTTGTTGAAAGTGCGGTCGTTGCCCAGCACGAAAGAGATGTACATGTTGCGCATCATCATATCGGTGTTGAATCCGATGCCTACGTATGAGTACTGGCGGTCGAGCAGAATATCGACTAACTTGGCGTTCTTCAACAGGTTGAGCACCGCCGAAAGGCAGAGGTCGTAGTAGGAGTATTCTGCCTCGCCCAAGTAGGCTTTGGTCTTGGTTACCAGTTCCTGCCCGTTGCCGGCGAGCCCGTATTTGCGCAGCCGGTAGGGGATGGTCTTGTAGGGGGCGAGGTTCTCTTCGGTCCGCTCATCCTTTGACCCCATATAGTCGGCCTGGAACTGCGCGGTGGAGTCCAGCCGGATGTCATGCTTCATGGCCGGCAGATAGCGGTATTGCGCCCGCGCCGCGTCGAGAATCTCGGTCATGCAGTCGTACAGAACCTTCGAATCATAGTTGTTGGGCGCAAAATTACGGGCGTATTTCGTGTTTTCCTTGATCTTTTCAGGACTGAATCCGCTGTACGGACTTTCGGTCTGAGCGAATATTAAATTGCTGAAAGCAAACAATATGACTAATGTTGAAATGGTAAATCTTTTGGCCATACGCATCGATTTATTTGGTTTGAAAAACGGAAAAGCAATAATAGCAAAAAAAACGCAGATAGCCCGCTTTGCAATTTTAATGGCCAAAATTTATTTTGCGGTTGGAGGTGTCAGAAAAAAGTGTACTTTTGCAGCCTTGAAAAAATGTTGGAAAAATAAATAATAAGTAGAGATGAAAAGAACATATCAACCT
>CAVIPZ010000163.1:0-4624 GCA_963644715.1 bacterium
TCCTTGAGTGTCGGGGCACGGAAGCCGCCGGCGTAAGAGCCACGGAGCGAGAAGTCTTTCATCTTGTACATCAGGCCTATTTTGGGTGAGGTGTGAAAGAGTTTTGCCGCCGAGAAGTAGTCGAAGCGGACACTGGCGATGACGTTGACCTTCTTGTGCGGATTCCAGTCGAACTGTGCAAAGGCGTCAGCGTTGTGCTGTATGTAGCTGCCGTTGTCCTCAAATTGGTACGACATCAGATAGTCGCGCATATAATCGCCGCCGAGGGTCAGTGTATGTTTGCGGGCAAAGGTATGGTTGTAAAGCGAACGGAGGGTATGCTGCACATTGCTGTAGTCGCGCACGTCTTTGTCGGTGATGGTCAGGTAGTCGCTTTTGTCGTACTGGTCAAAGGCGTACGACAGTTCGAGGTTGTCGCATTCAGTGATGTCATAGTTTCCTTTGAGTCCGCCGGTAAAGCTACGGTAGCGGTCCTTGCTGCTGCCCTCGGGGTCACGTTCACGGAAGAAATAGCCGGCGCGCGCCGTGAACTTGAGGTTTTCGGCAGCCGTGAATATAAGCCGTTCCTTGACGTTAAGGGTCTTGTTGGCGTAGATTTTGCTGTAGTCGCCCATCGTGTCGCTGCCCGTGCCTCGGGTGAGGTCGATGGCGTCGATGGAGGTGTATTGCACATTGGTCATGGAGTTGAATCGGCCTTTGTTGAAGCCTATGGAGCCGCCGTAACGCTGCTCGTTGTGTGCCCCGTAGCGGCCGTTGAGGTTCACCGACCAAGGCTCTTCGGCCTTGCGGCTGAGGATGTTCACTACGCCGCCGATGGCATTGGAGCCGTACAGCGACGAGGCAGCGCCTTTTACAATCTCGATGCTTTTGACATTGTCCATATTGAGGCGGCTGTAGTCCACATTGTCGAGCGTCTCCCCAGCAAGCCTTTCGCCGTCAACAAGAAACAGCACGGCATTGCCGCCGAACCCGGACATGTTGAGCGAGGTCTGCTGATTCATAGAATAGGAGAACTCGATGCCCGGAAGTTCTGTCTGCAGCAGTTCTCCAACGTTGGTGGCATCCACCGTCTTGATGTCTGCATCGGTAATCACACGGGTGATGATGGGCACATCCTTGAGTGCGCGCGGCGTGCGTGTGCCCGTAACCACCACGCGGTCAAGCATCGTAGTGTGCTCTCTAAGCAGAAAGTCAACCCTGCCGCTTTTGTCGGCCGGCACGGTTTTGGCCGTGTCAGCGTACCCTATCAGCGAGACCTTGACAGTATAGTCACGCTTGCCTGGCAGGTTCAATTCGTAATAGCCTTTGGCATTAGAAATGGCGCCGACCGTAGGCGCCTCCTGCACCATAACGGTGGCGTTAGCGATAGGATGAAGGTCGCCGTCCATAATGGTGCCGTAAATGCGGCGCTGGGCCGACAAGTCAGACAGGAACAGCAATGCCGGAAGTATGATGAGGAATAATCTTCGCATCAGAATGAGATGGGATACAAGTAATCGATTGTCATAAAGCCTTTTATGGAAGAATCGTCCATAAAGTTGAACAGCCTCAGGGCGGCATAGGTTCCGTCGGCAAGCCGTAGAATATAAATTTTGCCTGAAAGCGTATAGATTGGCGGCATCGTGGAGGTGTTAACGTCAAGCCATCGCGAAAGACAAGGGTTGTAATAACTATCGGCATAAACGATGATGCCGTCCATCATCTGCGAAACATCTACGGAAATCCGGTCTGTGGTCCACTCGTCGGCCGCAAACTCGGCAGTTGCCAACTGGTCAAGACCGGGCAGCGAGTTGAAATCGGCGGCTCCGCTCTCCCAAACCGCACCGCCGTTAGTCTTGGCATCGTAACGGTGAACGGCAAAGTCCCACCGGGCTGGCTCTAAACTGTCAACGGGGGCTTTGACCACCTCCTTGTTGTGCAAATCAATGTACTGCCAATCGGTGTAAGAGGTGGCGTCAATGTAAATGCGCCCCGAATGGGTGTTTGTGTCGGCAGATATGAAGCCGTACTCGGTCTTTACCTGCACTGCAGGGTTGTCGTACAGGAAGCCGAAAATGCCGTTGCAGGCGGAGAGCGACAGCATAGCCGTCACTCCCACCAGCAGCAGTATCGCTTTATGTTCAGAAAACATTGTTAAGGTCCGGAATAGTTCTTTTGTTTATTTGCTGCTTTCGCTTACCGGAGCCGTGCCGGTTTTGAACACGATTGTAAGTCCGCCCATCACGGCAGGCACTTTGAACTGCATCTCTGCATCGTCAAAGGAACGTATCGTAGCCGTGAACGAGCAGTTGTACGTCGAGACATTGTCGCCCATGCCCATCTGCGTTTGTCCGTCGCCGGAGAGCAAATATGCACCGTCATTCTCCGTCATCTGTGCATTCGCGATTTCAAACTCGCCGTAGGAATCTGATTTGAACGTAACCTTGGCCGTGCCGTCTTCGTTGGCCTCTACCGTCAGCGTTTCGCCATCAGTGCATCTGTCCTGAAAATAGGCGCAATTTGCAAGGGTGTAACCATTGTAAGTGCCGGCTATGTCTTTGACCGTCGGGGTTTTGTGGCATGCCGTGAAACACAATGCTGTCACTGACAGCAATAACATCAATCTGATTTTCATTTTTTTCATACGATTATTTTTTATTGATTTTTCAGGCTGCAAAAATGCGTCGTTGCCGGCAGCCGTGCAATACTGACTTTTGGGTATTTTTCGCCCTCTCATGTCAATAATCAGTATTTTCAGGCACTGTTGGTGCAAAAAACAAACTGTATTTCTGTTAATTAGGCAAAAACATCACTGATTTTCAAAAAAATCAGTCCCAAATAACAGAACGGAAAACTAAGACGTAAGGATTTTTTCGTCCGACGCGCGCGAGGCCAGTCAGGACTCAAGACTGACGAAATCCGGTTTTCCATTTCGTCAGCATTCCTATTCAGAACTTGAACTTCCAGCGACGGTGGCTCCAAAGCCAATATTGCGGCTTTCGGCAGATTGTCTGCTCCAGCATCTCCACATAACGTTGCGTGACGGCATACTCGTCCATCTCAACAGGATTCTCTGCAATCAACTCAAGGTGAACACTATAGAAGCCCGGCCGCTCTTTGATGACTTCGTAATAAAGCACCGGTATATTGTATTTGCGTGCAAAATGTTCAGCCCCGAAGATGACGCCTGTCTTCTGATGCAGGAACTCCGTCACATAGCAGCGGCTGCTGCTGTTCGGCGACTGGTCGCTGAGCATCATATAAGCGGCGGGATGATGGTTCCGCTCATAACGCTCAAAGGTTTCACGGACAGTGTCGGCAAACACCACTTCGGTGCCGTAGCGTGTGCGCGCCCGGTTCACCATCCGTTCAAAAGCCTTGTCGGTATTGGCTTTCCCGACCCCTACTCCATGTTGCCCGAACATCTTGTCCAAGGCCAGTATCATCCACTCCCAGTTGTTGTAATGGGACGACATTAGGATGACGCTTCGCCCTTGTCTGAAAAAACGGTCGGCAAGTTCGGGGTTTTGACAGCGGTAACGCCGCTTGAGCTGCCCCGGGCGCAACAGCAGCATCTTGATCATCTCTACCGCAATTTGGGAGAGATGCAGATAATATTTGTTGCACAATTGGCGTATTTCCTTGTCCGCCTTTTCGGGAAAGGAATTTCTGAGATTGCTGATGATGACTTTCTTGCGGTAACGGACAACATAATTCAATATAAGGTATAGCGGCAACGTGAACAGATACAGCACGCACAGCGGCAACATGGCCAGCGGATAGAATACAATGTTATAGAGAAGATACCTGACTTTCATTGTCTTGCAAAATCCAGTATGGTGTCAAAATGGGAAACGGCCAATGTTCGGGCAAGTTCATGCTCGGGCAGGCTCACCTTGCCGATGTGTACGGGCATTATGCCTGCATTGACGGCGAACTGCATGTCCGAAAGGCTGTCGCCGAGCATGATGGAGTCGGAGAAATCGATGTCGGGGAAATCCCTTTTCGCCATCAGCGCCATGCCGATGGCGGGTTTGCGGCAACTGCAATGTTCAGCAGCAAGGTGAGGGCAGCAATAAACGGCGTCTAATGGCGTGTTTTGTGCAGACAGCCGTTGCTGCAGATAGTTGTGGATGTCATCCACCTGCTTGCGGGTGCAGATTCCCTTGCCTATGCACTGCTGGTTGGTAACCAAAATGATATGGCGGAACTTGGGACGCAGCAACTTCATAGCCTCCAAGAAGCCGTCGGCAAAGACAAACTGCCCAATAGTTTCCACATAGCCGCCAACAATCTGCACATTTACCACACCGTCTCTGTCCAAGAATAGGGTCTTCATTCTGTCCTTCTTTAAAAAACCTTTTTTAGGGAAAATGGGGTGCATAGCACTTGCTTTCCTAACGAGCCGCAAAAGTACGCAAAAGTTCGTTCTGGCAAAAACCCGAATCTGAAATCATGCCTCAACTGTCACTTTACGGCAGCAAAGCAGCACTTTCTGTCCGTCAAACAACGTAGTGCCAAAGAGGTACAGGTCACCGCCGTCTTTCAGGGAAAGTTTTTTCTGCAATTCGGGGGCGGTTAACGGGAAATTGCGTACGGCCACGTTGGCGGCATCTATGCCCTTGAGCCGCTCGGTGCAATGTTT
>CAVIPZ010000164.1:0-4622 GCA_963644715.1 bacterium
CTGTCATGCTGTTTTTCTTTTAATATTCCGAAGAAAAATACTGAATTGTTGTCAATGTTAAGCGAGCGGGTTCCTCTGTTGCGGGCAATGGAATAGAATCTTGAGAACTCTTCTGTGGCATAGAATGCCAGGTCATTTTGGGTTATTTCGGTGTTTGGATTTATGGGCAACAGTATGGCAACGGAACCGTCGGTGATACATCCTGCCGGCATAAAACAAGCCCGGGGGTTGTACGTGAGGTTTGGAACCAAAACACTTTCCTTGTTCAGGAATTTTGCCACGTCTAATCCGTCCAAAGAGTCAACAAAGCAATCATAATCCGGAATGTTGATGACCGTATTGTTTCCGATGTTCCTGGATTTCAACACCCGTATCGCGCCTTTGTCTTTCGTGATTTTTTTGGTTATGACGCGGTCCCGGTACGACTTGAAAATGCCAAAATTCATCTTTGCAGCCACTTTATCAAAATCTTCATTCCTGTAAATCAGCCAATAAGGAAATGATTCGTCTGCAATGTATTTCTGGTCGTGGGTATCGATGCTGTTTGTGATATAAGATTCTATAGTGGTCTTTTCGGGCTGTTTTTGAGTGTTGAGGATGAATGCGACGGTTTCGATTTTGACCCCCTTGAATCCTTTTTCTCCAAAGTCTATGATGCGGCAAATCTGTTTGCCGTTCATTATTTCTCTCGTTTTGTTGAACTCGGGCGCGTTGATGAGGCTTTTGGGCACCACAAGTGAAACGATGTTGCCCAAAGTCATGATTCTTTCAATAAAGAATGCGAACAGGTTGTTGGTGTCTTTGTTTTCAATATGTTGTTTGTATTTTGCCAACAGTTCCTTGTCTTTAGTCACTTTCATATAGGGGGGATTGCCGATGACTATATCATAGTGCCGATCAAAATCATACAGCAGCGAATCGGCAACGAGATAACTGATGTGGATATTCTCCGGCACATCAATCTTTTCCACAAGTGTCTGGAGAAGTGCAATGCTGTTTGCATCAATGTCCACGGCATCAATATTGACGGACGGCACGTTCTTGTATTTCTGTATGAGCATCGGCACGAAATTGCCGACACCTACGGAGGGCTCAAGGATATGGATGGTCTTGAAAAGTTTCGCCTCGGGAAGTCTGGATACTATTGAAAAACAGATGTCCTGCCGGGTATAATAGGCGGCATTGTCATCGCGTTGGGCATTGGCCAGTTCGGCAATCTTTGACAGTTCAAAAAACGGGAGGCTCTTGCTTCGTTTAATGAAAGTCAACAGGTTGTTCGGTTCTTTCAGATTTCGGCGGGCAATCAGTCCTTTGATTTCCTGATCTGAAAGCATTGGCCTTGAAAAACTTTTGCGGACCTTGGCGGCAATTTGCCTGAAAATGACCGTAGGCACCGCCTCGCCAAGATTCTGACGGATGTTCATCTCCTCTTTTTTCAGGAACTCTTGTTTCTCTTCAAGCGGCAGTTCGTTCAGTTGCCGGAACGACCGTTCAGACCAGTTGAACGAATCAGGCACAGACATCATCAGCATGACCTCCCGGATGCTGAACACTCTGTTGTCGGCAGGGTGGACGGTGTTTTGGCTCGCCAGTATGTCGTTACGGGTGTGGATGCACGGCGCCACCTTCTCCCAACATTGCCGGGTGTATTTGTCGCCGTTCTTTTGGGTGTTGTAAACAACAACCCCCTCTTTCACCGTGTGCGGAATGCGCTCCGGGTCGGTGTTGTCGAACGCCGACTGCCCCTCTTTGATTTCCGAAATCCACGACTCCATAGCCGGCGCGTATTTCCGGAAGTTGTGGTAGATGTCGGTCTCTGAAATCTCTCCCATGGTTTTCAAGGAGGGTAGATGCCCGATAACCTGACGCAGCGTGCGCTCCGGCTGCCGGTCGGGAAACAGGTCGTAAGGCGTAATCTCCTGGATGTCTTTTCTTACGCCGATTACCAACGTTCTGGTGCGGCTTGAGGGATTGCCGTAGTCCTTGAAGTTGACGACAGCATACAGGATGTTGTAGTTCCCGCCGAGGTTGAGGTCGATAGCTTCACGGATGCTTTTCGTTTCCCCGTCGGTGTCTGTACATGCCGAGGTCAAAAAGGCTCTCACGTTCTCAAACAAAAAGACTTTCGGCTTTATCTGGGCGGTCATCTTGATGGACTCCACAACAAGCGAGTTCCTGACAATTTCGTCTTTCTTCTTCTTGTGGTTGGCTACCGACATGCCTTGGCACGGCGGAGTGGCGATGAGGACATCCAGGTCGGTGACGTTGAAGCCTTTCCGCCACAACGACAGTTCGGCGAATATTTTGTCCTTTGTCTCCTGTTTGGTCATATCGCCGCAGATGTATCCGCTGTCAAAGAGACATTTGTGGTTGTAAGATTGTATTTTGAGGCGGTGCTCATGCAACTCGACGGTGGCGATGCAATGAAAGCCCTCTTCCAGGAAACCGTAACAGCCGACACCGGCGCTGCTGAAAAGACTGATGTAGGTGAACATCCCGGGCGTTTTGCTCTTCTCCTTTGCGAGGTCAGGCATAAGTTCTATGCTGTATCGGTATGGTTTTGAAATACTTGCTGCTGCCATTGCAAACTGTTTTGTCGGTTTTGTTTTCAAGTACACGTCCGGGCCGAGACTCTTTCGGAGATTGCCGGCAAAAGTACCAAAAATAAACGTAGCGGCGAAACGTTACTGCACCCAAAATTTGATGCTTCGTGTCGGTAGTGTTGCCATTTGTCTTACTTTTGCAGCCTCATAATTACGGAACAATATGAATAGGTTTCTCGTGCTCAAATCGCTGTTGTATTTTGCATTTTTCGCTTTAGTGTACGGCACGCTCTATGCTCAGCCCGTGGCTACCTGCTACCGGCTTTCGCTTGCCGACAAGCAGAACAATCCTTATACCGTCAACCAGCCCTCGCAGTATCTTTCCGCCCGCGCACTCGCCAAACGCGCCCGCTTCTCTATCCCTATTACGGAACAGGATCTGCCCGTTACGCCGCAGTATCTTAGCGCAATCAAGGCGATTGACTCTTCCGTGCGCGTGCTCTGCACCTCTAAATGGATGAATACGGCCACCGTTTATTGCCCCGACACCGCTACGCTGCGGCAGATCCTGAATCTGCCGTTTGTAACAGGCTCTTTGCCCGTGGCCATTTACCAGTTGGATACGCTCCCTGCGCCATTGCAACCCGACCGCGAAACGATGCTGCAGCATATAGTTAAGACTGTCCACGATTCTGTTGTGCCCTACAATTATGGCGCAGCTTACGGGCAGATTGCTTTTCATAACGGTCATCTGCTCCATAACCTCGGCTTCAGGGGCGACAGTATGCTGATTGCCGTGTTTGATGGCGGTTGGGACGGCATGGACACGGCTTCTTTTTTCCGGAACGTTAATGTCTGCGGCACGCGCGACCTGATGCCGTACCGCAACAATGTTTATGAGGGTCATTATCACGGCACTATCGTCACCTCTACGATGTGCGGCAATGTGGACGGTATGATGGTGGGCACCGCCCCCGAAGCGTCCTATTTCCTGATCCGTTCAGAAGACCCCTATCAGGAACAGCTTATCGAAGAGGACTTCTGGACGGCTGCCGCTGAGATTGCCGACAGCATCGGAGCCGATGTCATCAACTCGTCGCTCGGATATACCGATTTCACCGACTTCCCGCCAGGCTGCTATTCGTATGCTGACATGAACGGCACGACAAGTATGGCGTCGCGGGCGGCAACCATACTTGGGCAAAAAGGCGTGGTGGTCTGTGTGAGTGCCGGCAACCAAGGGGGCGATGAGTGGCATTATATTTCGCTTCCGGCCGACGCTTTCGACATTCTGACCGTCGGAGCTGTGGATTCCGTCGGGAATGTGGCCTATTTTTCATCGCGCGGTCCCTCCTCTGACGGCCGCGTAAAGCCCGACATTGTCTCCGTCGGCGTCAATACGGCTTGTGTGTGGGACACGGGTATGCTGGGCACGGCTAACGGCACCAGCCTTTCGGGACCCGTAGCGGCCGGACTCTGCGCTTGCCTCTGGCAGGCGCTCCCCGAGAAGACCGCATCGGAACTGATGCAGATTGTGCGCGAAAGCAGCTCTTGCTACAGCCAGCCTAACGACTCGCTGGGCTATGGCATCCCCGACTTCTACGCCGCCTATGTACGTAACGCAACGGCCGTGAGGGATGTCCCCAATACATTGCTGCTACAGGTTTACCCTGTGCCTTGCTCTGATTTTATCCGTATCCCTAACCAGGAGATGAATATCGAGAGGGTGGAAATATTTTCTGTCAGCGGGCAACTGCTCAAGAGCGTGCGCCCCGCCTCCGACCCTGTATTGAGCATAGATGTACACGACCTTCCGAGCGGACTGTTTGTGGGACGAGCCACAGGCAAGAACGGCAGCACAGGTTTTTTCAGGATGATGAAAGAATAGCAAATCCAAAATAAGAAACAAACTGACCATGAAAACATTAAACAACATCTTATCACTGTTTTACCCGCGGCTTTGCGCTGGGTGTGGTGATGCTTTGCAGCAGAACGAGCAGAACATTTGCCTGCAATGCCTGCTGCATCTTCCTGAAACGGAAACGCACAAATTGAAAGGCAATCCGCTCGCCCTCATAT
>CAVIPZ010000165.1:0-4613 GCA_963644715.1 bacterium
GGTCAGCCGTGTAGATACGGCTATCCATTATGCTTTTTATGCGGATGTTCATCCAATTACAGATGCCGGGCTCAACACTTTGTGCCACGATTATGATGCAGCGACTCAGACAACGGCTCGCATTATGCTCAAAAATGGAGTCCGGGGCATTTATACGCAGCCGCTCGATTTGTCTGCAAAAACATTGGCCGTTCCATCTCCATTTTATCGCAGTATTATGGCAGCCCGAAAAGCACCGTCTGCAGATACGTTGCCGCCCGATTCTGTTGCCGCAAAGCCTATATGCGAACCGCCCGTTGCCAGCGGCTACCGAGTGCAGTATTCCATCAATAAAGTGATAACACAGGCGGATTTTAGTTTCCTTAACACCTCTTACCAGCAATTTGAGGGCGGAACGTCCCCGATTTATTTGAATACGGGCTTTAATGCGCTTTTCATGTTGGGGATTAATGATCTTTTTGAGGATTATAGGATTACGGGCGGTTTCAGAGTCGGGGTAGATAACAATTACGAGTTTATGTTGAGTTATGAAAACCTGTCGCGCCGGCTCGACAGGCAGATTGTGGCATACCGGCAAGCTCTTACTTCAGATGTCGGCAGTTATCTGTATAAGCAACAGTCAAACAGCCTGTTCTATATTCTCAAGTTCCCGTTCGATAAGGTTAACAGTCTCCGTTTTACGGTCAAAGGGCGTTATGAGACTAATGTGGTGTCGGCGTTGAGCGACAATACGCTGAAAATGCCTGACACGCATCATTTATGGGCCGGAATTAAATTGGAGTATATTTTCGATTCTTCCAAAGAGTTGTGCGTAAACTTGTGGCGAGGAACGAAACTGAAACTCTTTGCCGAGTATGAACAACGTGCCGAAAAGGATACCCGCAGCCTGTTTGTGGTAGGGGTTGATGCAAGATACGCTTTCAAGATTTACAGGAATATGACCTTTGCCGTCCGTCTTGCCGGCTCAACCAACTTGGGCTCTGCACGGTTGGTGTATTATATGGGGGGCGTTGACAATTGGATCAATGCCAAATTTGACAGCGACATAACGGTGGATGAGTCAAAGGGGTATGCTTACCAGACGTTGGCGACCAGTATGCGAGGGTTTAAGCAGAATATCCGAAACGGCACCTCCTTTGCCTTGCTGAGTGGCGAGTTGCGCGTTCCTTTTGTGCAACTCATAGCCGGGCATCAAGTCTCTTCCGATTTTTTGAATTCTTTGCAACTTAATCTGTTCGGGGATGTCGGGACCGCATGGACAGGCATGACTCCCTATTCAGACGACAATAGCTTATATACCAGACAAATAGACCGCGGTCCGGTGTCTGTTGTGGTCAAAAGGCAAGTTGACCCCATCATCGGTGGTTTTGGGGCTGGACTCCGTTTTTCGCTTTTCGGCTATTTTCTGCGCCTCGATTATGCTTGGGGCGTTGAAGATTTGAAGATTGCCGATCCTAAAGGGATGTTTTTGTTCTCAATCGGTACCGATTTCTGAAAAAGGCTTCGTGGCACGGTCAAAAATGCCGTTCATATAGGCGATGGTCATCCCATAGTTGGATACCGGTATCCCGCGGTCAACGGCGGGTTTAAGTCTGACTTTCAGTTGCCGTTGTGTGAGCATACAGCCGCCGCATTGGATTACCATGGCATATTTTGTGATGTCGGGCAGGCTGTTGAGACCTGATACAAAGTCGAATTCCAGTTGTTTCCCGGTATATTGCAAAATCCAACGGGGAAGTTTATGCCGCCCGATGTCCTCGCAGGAGGTTTGGTGCGTGCAGGATTCAAGCATCAAAATGCGGTCGCCGTCTTTCAGTCTGTCGAGATGGGGAGTGCCGGCGAGATAGTGTTGAAAGTCGCCTTTGTGATGGGCGAGAATGATGCTGAACCCTGTGAGCGGGATGGGCTCCGGAATGTCTTTGGACACGCGCCCGAACATTTGGCTGTCGGTGACGGCTAACTTCGGGGCAGGATTGGAGGCAAGGTAGTCCCGGACTTTGTCTTCTTTCAGCACCACGGCAATAGCGTTGTGGTCCAGAATATCGCGAATGAGTTGCACTTGCGGCAGAATCAGTCGTCCTTCTGGCGCTTCAGTGTCAATAGGGGTGACGAGCAGCACGGTGTCGCTCTCCCCGACAAGTCCGTCCAATAGTGAGTGCGACACGTATGCGGTGGAGGGCATTTGTTTCACCAGTTCTCCGAGCATCTCAGCAATCCCTGCACGAGTCTGTGTGCTGACATTCCAAATTTTGTGTCCGTCAATTTCCTTTATGTCAGGAATTTGCAGATCTGACTTGTTGTTGACTAACAAATAGGGGATTTCGTACTCGTGCAGTTTTGAAACTAACGACTCTTCAGGGATGGCGTATTCGCCTTGCGAGATCACTACGATGGCGAAGTCGATGATTTTGAGGATTTCCATCGTTTTTTGTACGCGCTTTTGCCCGATGTTTCCCTCGTCGTCGATGCCTGCCGTGTCGATGAGTACCGCTGGCCCGATGCCGAATATTTCAATGGATTTCTTTACCGGATCGGTTGTGGTGCCGGCGAGGCTGTCCACAATGGCGATTTCTTGCCCTGTGATGGCATTGATCAGCGAACTTTTGCCGTTGTTTCTCCGTCCGAAGATGCCAATGTGCGGTTTGTTCTCGTTTCCTTTCATAAGGGTAGAAGTGATGGGTTAGGACACTATTTCACCGAAAAGGTCATACTCGGCAGCGTCACAGATGCGGACTTTGTAAAATTCGCCGATGTTGAGCGGCTGTTTTTTTGCAATCAGCACACCATTGTCCACATCGGGGGAGTCAAACTCCGTGCGGCCGATATAGTGGCTTTCGGTCTTTCGGTCAATGATGGTTTCGAATGTTTGGCCGACTTTCTGCCGGTTCAGTTCCAAGGAGATTTGTTCTTGCAGTGTCATCAGTTCATCGAGGCGTTTGCGTTTCTCGCCTCTCTTTATAGGATCGCCCAGCGGGAATGCCGGAGTGCCATCTTCTTGCGAATAAGAGAAAACGCCTAACCGGTCAAAGCGCACCGCTTTCACAAAGTCAACCAGTTCTTTGTGTTGTGTCCGGGTTTCGGTAGGGTATCCCGAAATGAGGGTGGTGCGCAGGGCAATGCCGGGAATGGCCTTGCGGATGCGTGCAATCAAGTCGTAGATGTATTGCGAACTGCCGCCGCGCCGCATGCTTTTCAGTATTTCATCGTTGATATGTTGTATCGGAATGTCCAGATAACGGCAGTATTGCGGATAAGTTTTCATAACATCAAGAATCTCCATTGGAAAATTGAGCGGATAGGCATAGTGCAGGCGGATCCAGCGGATTCCTTTCACTTGAGCCAGCGCTTCTAACAGGTGAGCCAGTTCGTGTTTGCCGGTCAAGTCCATACCGTAATAGGTCAGGTCTTGGGCTATGAGCATCACCTCCTTGACCCCTTGCTCTGCCAGTTTTTGCGTCTCTTCGGTCAGCAGCGATATGGGTTTAGAAACCTGACGGCCGCGGATGAGCGGAATGGCACAGTAGGAGCATTGGTGGTCGCAGCCCTCCGAAACTTTAAGGTAGGCATAGTGCCGTGGGGTTGACAACAGCCGTTCTGAAGAGCCGAGCAGTTGGAACGAGGGTTCTTGCACCATTTGGCTCAATTCTGCAAAAGTGTAGAACTCGTCCACTTCTGGCAAGGCTTCTTTGAGTTCGTCCTTGCAGCGCTGAACCAAACAGCCCATGACGAAAAGTTTGCCCGAACGCCGTTTCTTCTTCTTTGCTATCTGCTCAAGGATTGTGTTGACGGACTCTTCGCGGGCGTCATTGATGAAACTGCACGTGTTGACAATGACGAGGTCTGCCTTGACCTCGCTTTCAAACAGAACCGTATGCCCCTGCCGCTGCAGTTGTGCTCCTATCACCTCGGAGTCCACAATATTCTTGGAGCACCCGAGCGTAATGATGTTTATGGTCATGTTTTGACTTTAGTTTGTCTTGTGTTTGTAAACGACATCGGCAAGGTCAGCGTTTGCTTTGATGATTTTTTGCTTCAGACCGGCCTTGTGCTGCAGCACTTTCTCGCGTATGGCAGGGTCGCCGGCAGCAAGAATCTGCATGGCTAAGATGGCGGCGTTTTGTGCGCCGTTGATGGCCACCGTAGCCACGGGAATGCCCGGAGGCATCTGAATCATGGCAAGTACGGCATCCATGCCGTCCAGAGAGGATTTGATGGGCACCCCGATTACGGGCAGCGGTGTGGAGGCCGCAATGACACCGGGAAGATGGGCGGCCATGCCGGCGCCGGCAATGATGACCTCGATGCCGCGCAGGTGTGCATTCTTGGCATACTCGGCAACCTCATCGGGTGTGCGGTGCGCCGACAATGCCAATACTTCAAACGGGATTTCATTGTTGTCCAAATACTTGCAGGCAGCTTCCATAACCGGAAGATCGGACGTGCTGCCCATAATGATGCTGACGCGTGCTTTCATATTGTTGTTTCTCTTTTTTTTTAATCTGCAAAAGTATATAAAAACTTGTTGCCGCGACTGAAAAATCAGCAGATTTATCCCAGAGATAGATTCAAGTGGCAAAGTTATAAAAAACATGCGCCGGGAAATCGAAAGAAAG
>CAVIPZ010000166.1:0-4597 GCA_963644715.1 bacterium
TCCAAAGCCTTCAGTTCCATCAGGAACAAGGCAGAAACGTATGCCGGGCTGAAATGTTGTACCAGATTGATGGCAGCGCGCATAGATCCGCCGGTAGCGAGCACGTCATCAATCACAAGCACCCGTTTTTGCTGCGACATACACCCTTGGTGTATTTCAAGTTCAGCCGTTCCGTACTCAAGTTCGTAAGACTCGCTGAACGTTGCCCCGGGGAGTTTCCCTTTTTTGCGGATCGGCACGAAAGGCACTCCCAACTCGTATGCGATGACCGGAGCAAAGAAGAAACCGCGGGTCTCCAGCGCGGCTACGACATCGGGGTTCTCCGCCCGCGCTATAGCGAGCATTTCGTCAATCGCCTTACGGTACTCTTCAGCATCATTGAGCAAAGTGGTGATATCATAGAACTTTATCCCCTCCTTGGGGAAATCCTCGACGATACGCACTTTGGAAAAATCAAACATAACAATAATTATATATATCCGTTAGACGAGCGCAAAAGTACACTTTTTTTTGTACTTTTGCCGCCATACGCAATAAAACTACAATTAAAACTCAAAGATATGAATATTACAAAATTAGACCAGGTTGTGGAACTGGTGAAATCAAAACCTAAGAAAAGACTTGTGGCCGCTAATGCAAACGATGAACATACCATCCAGGCTGTCAATGCCGCCGTTGACATGGGCGTAATTGACGCTACTTTGGTTGGTGACTCGGCAACTGTCGAAGCCGTCTGCAAGAATCTGGGCATCGACACGGCAAAGTTCAATATCGTCCACGAGACCTCTGACGTGAAAGCTGCCGCTATCAGTTGCGACCTCATCAACAATGGCGAGGGCGACATCCTGATGAAAGGTCTGCTGCCTACCGACAAGTACATGCACGCCATCCTCAACAAGGAGCGCGGACTTTGTCCTCCCAAGGCCACCCTTTCGCATGTGACGGTAATTGAGAATCCGGCCTACCACAAACTGCTCATCGTCGGCGACGTGGCCATCATTCCCGCCCCTGACTTGAAGCAAAAGAAAGTCATTCTCCGCAATGTGGTCACCACGGCCAAGGCTATGGGCATCGAAAAACCCAAAGTGGCGCTGATTGCCTGTTCAGAGCAGATGCTTCCTGGCGTTCAAGCCTGCATTGACGCTGCCCTGCTGGCAAAAGATGCAGAGCGCACCCGTATGGATGCCTACGTAGATGGTCCTCTTTCGCTCGACATCGCCATCAACAAAGAGGCTGCCGACCTGAAAGGAGTGAAGAATCAGGTTGCCGGCGATGCCGACTGTCTGGTATTCCCAAACATCGAAACCGGCAACGTCTTCTACAAATGCTGCACCAAGTTCAACCACGCCGAACTGGGCGCTATCATTATGGGCGCAAAGATCCCGTGCGTGCTCTCTTCACGCGGCGACACGGCCAAGACTAAACTGTACTCTATCGCATTGGCTGCCCTGCTGGCAAAATAGTAAAACCTACCGGAGATGACAGAAGCGCTGAGTTTCATAAATTTTCGCATCATCGATGTAATCGACATACTCATCGTAGCCATTGTACTGTACGAACTGTACAAGCTCACGAAAGGCACCGCCGCCGTGAAACTGTTCTGGGTGGTCGCGATTTTTTATGTGGCTTGGAAAGTGGTGACCTATTTCCACTTTACTATACTTTCAGAGTTGCTCGGTGAGTTTATCAATGTCGGCATACTGGCCATTGTCATTCTCTTTGCGCCCGAAATCCGCAAATTCCTGCTTTTCCTCGGCGACGGCAGACTGTTGCGGTTTTTCAGCGACAAGTTCGGTCGGCAAGAACGCTCAAATGCTTTCACGGCAGAAGTGGAAGCCGTGCGCGAAGCCTGCCAGCACATGTCTGACAGCAAAACGGGCGCACTGATTATCTTTGCCCGTAAAACGCCGCTCGACGATTACCTCAATACCGGAAAGACTATTGACGCCACGCCTACTTCAGAACTTCTGGAAAACATCTTCTTCAAAAACAGCCCGCTGCACGACGGTGCGGTGATCATCAAAGACCACCGCATCGCAGCTGCACGCTGCATCCTGCCCGTTTCCAAGAGCACAAATCTCCCACAAGGCACCGGCCTGCGTCACCGCTCCGCACTCGGCTCAACCGAACTGACAGACGCTATTGCCGTGATTGTCTCGGAACAGACAGGCACCATCTCGCTCTGCAAAAACGGCCAACTTACCCGTGGCCTCAATTCGTCCACATTGAGACAACTCTTGCTTGAGAACCTTACAAAAGAATAGTCCCGCTCGGGATTGTCATATAAATCAAATTATCAACAAAAAAACAACAACAATGAAAAAGTTCGTTTGCAAAGTGTGCGGATTCGTCTATGAAGGCGATGAACCGCCGACAAAATGCCCTCAATGCGGTCAACCGGCCGACAAGTTTGAAGAAGTCAAGGATGACACAGAACTGTCGTTCGTCACGGAACATGTGTTAGGCGTGGCCAAAGACACTGACGAGGAGATGATCAAAGACTTGAACGCTCATTTTATGGGCGAAGCCACCGAAGTAGGCATGTATCTGGCCATGAGCCGTCAGGCCGACCGCGAGGGCTACCCCGAAGTTGCTGAGGCCTTCAGACGCTATGCCTTTGAAGAGGCCGACCATTGCGCCAAGTTCGCTGAACTGTTAGGCGATGTGGTCTGGGACACGAAAACGAATCTTGAAAAACGTATGCTCGCCGAAAGCGGCGCCTGCGCCGACAAGATGCGGATTGCCAAAAGAGCCAAAGAGATGAACTGGGACGCCATCCACGACACTGTTCACGAAATGGCAAAAGACGAGGCTCGGCACGGCTGCGGCTTCCAAGGTCTGTTTAACAGATATTTCAAAAAATAGCCATCTGCCACCGCACAACACTGAATTCTAAAGCCCTTTTTCACAAAAGGGCTTTTTTGTCGCTGCTTTTGATGAAATGAAAGATTTTAACGGTAAAAAATTTTCTTCAAGTCTTCTTTTCCCTCTTCTTCGGCGTTCTTTTTGCTGATGTTGAGCAGCATACCCATAGCACACCCCGACACCAGCAAAGACATGCCGCCGCTGCTGATGAACGGAAGGGTCTGTCCCGTAGTAGGCAACAGTTCGCAGTTTACACCAATATGCACCAAAGCCTGACAAGTAAACCAAAAGCCGATGCCGAAAGCGAGCAGCGCCCCCAGCGAGTCAGACGACTTCTTGGCAATGCGCCACGACCGGTAGAATATCACCAGATACGACAGCAACACGGGAATGCCAACAAGCAAGCCCGTTTCTTCAAACAAGGATGCGTATGCATAGTCTGTGTCATTTTCGGGCAATCTGTTTTTGATGACCCCCTTGCCAGGACCGGCAGGGCTGAGTCCGGAACGTGCTATGGCGGCACGCGACAGAATCATCTGGTCGCCGTATCCGTTGCTGTTGTCTTTGGTGAAATAATACTCAAGACGGTTTACAAACGTACCCATTCGCCCGATGTTGCCGTTGTCACTTTTTATGACTACAAACGCTAATATGGCAACCACGGCAACCGCTATGCCCAACAGCCTCATAATATGTTTAAACTTGAAGTTTCCTACAAAAAAAATAACCAACCCCGTGATAAACAGAATGATAGCTGTTGACATGTTCAAGACGGCTATGGCACCGCAAAACCCCAACAGCACTACCCCTAAATAGGTCATGTCTGAATCCGACAACTGACAATCTCGCTTATAGCGGCGGCCGATGAAGTTGCATAGGAAGATAATGACAAAAAAACCAATGACATAGAAAGTCTGAACATTGCGCCCCATCAAAGTAATGCCGCGCACCGCACGGGAACCAAGCGTCAGCACCAACAGAAAGATGGCGAAAAGAAGCATCAAGAAAGAGAAGTTTTCTGCCAGTTTCCTGTAACTCACGGTATAGCAGAAGACAAGCCCAATATAGCAAGCCAACAGGTGAATAAGATGTCCGCTCACCTGTTTGCCTCCCGTACTATAGACCATCAGCGTGGATATGGCCGTCAAAAAGATGACAATGCCGAGAATGACCTTGTCGCCTTTAAAAGACAGCACCGCTTTCTTTGCTTCCTTTTCCATAATGATTTAGAGTTGCCCCACCGCTTTTTGGAATCTGTTGCCGCGTTCGCGGCAGGTCACTTGCGCCGTCCCGTTGACACCGGGCGAAAAAAGGATGACATACCCCTCTTTGCTGCTGTAATAGGCTTCGCGCACGGCATCGTCAATGTTCATCTCGATGCACATCGGAATGTCGAGGGTGGACAACCGCTCATAGACCTCTGTGTTGTAAACGCCTTGCAGCACTATGCACTTCACTTTTTCGCGCACAACGTTGAGCAGGTCATCGGTAAGGTTCTCAGCCTCATCGATGTTTGTAATCCACACCGCAGGCTTTGTCATGCTCTGTAGCGCAAACCACACCGCATTGGTGTTCGTAGATCGGGAATCGTCAATAAAATCGACCCCATTAAGACTTTTGACGTGTTCCAGTTTATGCGAACTTCCCTCAAAATCGGAAAGGGAGTCGGCTATGTTTTTCTTTCGGATGTTGATAAGGCGGGCATTCAGGGCCGCCGTCATAGTGTTTGTAC
>CAVIPZ010000167.1:0-4596 GCA_963644715.1 bacterium
GCCCTTGCTCTATGGTGGACTCGTGTAGTGCAGGATAATCTTTGAGGTCCAAGAAATCAAGCACATACGGATCGTGTATGAAGTTTTGTGGGGTTAGTGTTGATAGTTTCCCGATGGCTTCTGAACGCACAGAATCTTTATCTGCGCTATTGATTAGACGTTCATAGTACAATACAGAAATCTGCCTGTCCAACTGCCGTGAAGACCAAGCCTGTTCCGCTGCTTCGTTCATATACCATAGGCGTGCTTGCTCGTCTTGTACCCTGATTAATAGACGATAATGCGTCCACGTTAATTCGCTACGCAGTGCGTAGCAATTTTGGAAGCATAAGTAAAATTGACGCATATTGCGCAAATTGGCAGTAGTGAATCCTTTCCCAAACTCTTCTGTCAGTTTAATGGAGAGTTCCTCTAATACAGCCTTCCCATATTCAGCGCGCGTGTTGCCGTTCTGTTCGTCTTCTACGATTAGTTTGCCGATGTTCCAATAGGCAGTAACCATGGCAAAGTTCACCGCCTTATAGGCAGTGTGTCGTGCTGACTGCAGTATCTCACGGATATTGCTGAGCAATGGGTTGCTGTCTTTTTGTTTTATGATCCGGCTCACGTTAGTTTATCTCTTTATTTTCTTTTCCAGACTTCTTGTCGCTTTTTACCAAACTTCTTTGTAAAACCATCTGCGGTTTCTTGCATTGGTCTGTTGGTTTGCTGTTCGATGGGGACTGCAATGTGCCCCGTTTTCAGCAGCGGCAAAGATAGCATTTTTCTTGCTTGTGCGCATTGTCCTGCATGCAAATTCCGCCAAACGCCCGGCACTGAATTCAAAGTTCTCAGATGTTGAGGTCTTCTTTGTAGGTGATTTTTCTGTTAGCGGTCTCGCCAGTGACGATGCAGATTGGGATGTCGGGTCGGTAGCGTTGCAGGATGCCGCAGTCGTCGGTGGCGCGGAGGTGCGGTTCTTGGAGCGCTAGCCGGTAGGCCTCGGCGATGACGGGAAAGCGGAATCCCTGTGGGGTCTGTGCGCACATCAGCCGTGCGCGGTCGGGAATGTCTGCTACGGCTATCCTGCCGTTGTGTTCACGGGTGGCGTAGATGGTGTCAGTGGCGGGCATCGCAACGGTCACGGCCTCGTGCTGTTCAAGTGCGTGGCATACGTCGGCGATGATGCGTCTGCTCACGAATGGCCGTGCCGCATCGTGCATCAGCACGTTCACGCATTGCCGCTCTTCTGTTGCGGGTATGGCTTGCTCAATGGTTCGGAGGGCGTTCACACTCGACTTCCACCGTTCGTTTCCGCCAGTCACGACGAAAGCCACCTTGCGCCAGCCGTTGCGCTGCACCATAGTTTCGGCCTCGTTCAGGCAGTGGGGGTGCATCACAATGCCGACGGCATCAATGCAGGCGGCGTCTTCAAAGGCTGCCACGGCATGTTCGAGCACGCTGCGTCCGTCGGCTAACGGCAACAGTTGCTTGGGCGTATTGCCGCCTATGCGTGCGCCAATTCCTCCTGCTAATATGACGGCGATGTTTTTCATTTGAGATAATACCCTCCTGTCTTATTGCTCCCTTTGTATTCAATCTTATCTGATAGTTCCGCCAAGGTTCTACGCACCTTGATCAGCGTCATTCCTAACGCATCTGCAATCTGTTGTCGTTTACAACCTTCGTGTGTGCGGATATATTCAAACACTCTTTTTATCGGCTCATTTATCGGCTCATTTATCGGCTCATCAGTATGTTTCTGAATCGGCGAACGCTTCCAATCGATATGTTCGTAGCGTTTCCGCAGTTCATTATTCTCGCCGAGAAGGACATTGCGCAGAAAGAGTTCGAGAAAGTGTGTCGTTTCGTCTATTCCCTTTTCGTAGTTTTGGTAGTTGGCGCGTACCAAGGCGTTGCGGAAGTATTTGGCGTTGTCGGCAAAGGGTTCATTAGTAACCCGATAGCCCAATTTGCGCAAGTATTTGATAGCAAATACTGCCGTAGTGCGTGTGTTGCCTTCTCGGAATGGGTGTATTTGCCAAATTCCGCTGATAAATCGTGCGAAATGCGCCACCATCTCGGTTTTGTTCAATCCTTTATAGGAGAATTTCCGCTCTTGCCCGAAATCATAGTCTAATGTAGCAGAAATTGCGTCGCACGAAGTGTACAACACTGTATCGCCATTCAGCACCCATTCGCGTTTGGTGATGTTCACATCGCGGTATTTTCCAGCGTGTGGCAGCACTCCTATGAATAGGCGTCGGTGTATATTGGCCAATTCAGCAGGCGAGAAATTGAATGTGCGTTCCGAAAGCACTTGTGTAATGTGCAACGAAACTTTGTCGGCTTCTTCGGTATCGGTATTTTGCTTGTCTGTCGGCAATGTTTCGTAGTACGAATCGACTAATCGCTTTGCCTGTTCGTAATCAACTTCGCCCTCGATGTGTTTGCGAGCGGTTTCGAGCAGATACGCCGACGGCTTCAGACCATCGACATCTTGCAGCCCGATGGCCACCGCCCACGCTTCCGCTTTCTCGCGTTGCGACGGCTCGCCCTGCTGTATGTAGTAGTCAAATTCGCCCATTGCGAAGGCATTTGTGAGGTTCATCCATTTTTCTCCGTAAAGATGCGCAAAGATAGCCAAAATTATTTGCACGCCAATGCAGAAATTTCGGGGGTTGTCGGCAAGTGTCCAAAAAAGGAGCGGTGGCGTGCTTGTTTAACATGCCACCGCTCCTTGGGGTCGCTTCAGCCCTGTGGCGAAGCGTTATGATGCGGCATTGTTATTTTTTTGCTGCTTCCGGGTAGAGGTCAACGCGGGTGTAAACGTCGAGGTTGAGGTAGTTCTGCAAGAAACTGATGACCTCTTTGTTGGTGATGGAGTTGATGAGGTCGTTGTAGCCGTTCACATCGTTGAGGTCGCCATTGTAGAAAACCTTGCTGTAGATATAAGAACGCCAGAAACTGTTGGTCTGGATGTTCTTTTCGCGGGTGCTGATGAGCTGTTTTTTCACTTTGGCAAGCGTTTTCTTGTCGATGCCTTTCTTTTGGATGTTTTTTAGGATCTTGATGCAGGCTTCGGTCAGCACGTCGGTGTTGTCGGGGTTGCAGCCTAACATGATCATCACTTCAAATTCGCCTTCTGGATATTTGGTGAGCGCTACTTGCGCCATTGGAGAATAGACGCCTCCCATTTTTTCGCGGATGATTTGGACAAGGTAAACGTCGAGTGCATCGCCGATGATGCTCGAGATGGCTGCGTTGCGGGTGTTGTAAGGGGCTGCCGAACAGAAGTCGATTCCCAGCCAGCCTTGCTGTTCTGCGCCAAAATAGACGTTCTCCCTTACGGATTCTTTTGCAGGAGCCTTGAAGATTTCCTTGGCAATGGCCTCTTCCTCGTTCGGGCTGGTCTTCAAAGAGCCAAGGTAAATGTTGATGAGTTCGGTGATGGTTTTCTCGTCGTAGTTGCCGACAAACACGTATGTGAAGTCAGCGGGGTTGGCGAAGCGTTCTTTGTAGATTTTGACGGCACGGTCAAAGTCAACTTGGTCGAGGTACTCCTGTGTGAAACTGAGCATGTTTTTCTCGTAGGGGTCGTGTGACTGGGCTGCATCGAGGAAAGCGCCGAAGAAGCGGTACATTGCATTGGCGTTCATCATCTTGATTTGCTCTGCTGTTTCATCCATCACCAATGCTTTGGCTGCGGTGTCGATTCTAGGCGCGGTAAAGAAAGCGTGGAGGTACTGGAAGAAGAACTCCAGGTCTTTAGGGGTCGATGAGCCTTGGAAGCCTTCGCAGGTTGTGTTGATGAAAGGCGTGACGCCTACGCTTTTGCCTTTCATTTTCTTCATCAGCGTGTTGTAGTCGAGATCGGCGATGCCGGCACGGTCAATGATGGAGGCGGCAAAGTTGGCGCTGGGCAGGTCGTTCTCTTTGCAGAGGCTAAGGCCGCCGAAGCTGATGGCAGTGAAGAGGATCTCGTCGTTCTTGAATGTGGTAGGTTTCAAGATGACTTTGATGCCGTTGGAGAGGGTGAGCTGTTTGCCGTTGATGGACGGAAGGTCTTCGCTCTTCACGACTGTACCTGGCGTAAGGGAGGACCTTTCTACGATTTCCTGGTCTTTGTAGGTGTCAACGTATGCCGAAACATTCTTCAAAGAGGGGTCTTGAATGGTTTGGAGCACCTGTTCCTTGGTAGGAACGGTGACGCCTTCTTTGTCAGGAGCGGTTACAATAGCCACAAAGTTTTCCTCGGTAATCCACTCTTTTGCCATTGCGTTGATTTCTTCGAGGGTGATGTCGCCAAGCATCTTTTGTGCATAGTTGTATTCGCGTTTTGCGCCCGGAATGGGGTCGTGGTGCAGGAAATGATTGATGTACTCGCTTGCAAAACGGGAGGATTCTGTTTTCTCAACCTCGTTGGCGGCTCTCTCATAGCTGTCCAGAAGCTCAGTCTTGGCACGGTCAAGTTCGGTCTGCACGAATCCGTATTTGAGCACACGGTAGTCCTCTTTCATGAGGGTCTGAATGGTTTCGATGATTTTGTTCTCCTTGCTGGATGCGTAGAGCGCGTACTCGTCGGTGGAGCCGATCAGTTGGCCGTAACCGACACTG
>CAVIPZ010000168.1:0-4591 GCA_963644715.1 bacterium
TCACAGAGCCGTCGGGGTAGGTCTTTTTGTAGAACTCTTCGTTGATTTCGGCGGGTTCAATCCGTCCGATGTGGCTTATCGTCAATTCATAATTATAGTCGTTGCCCTCTTCTAGATCTTTGGCATCGATATGGAGGAAATGGGCAAGGGCATAGTTGTTGTTGAATGCTTGTCTTAAAGAAATCGTCACCTTGTCACCGATCTTCTTCCCTACAAACGCATTGCAGGCATCGGGAGTGAGTTGTTCGAGTGCGATATAGCTTTCCTTGTCTTCGCCATATTTGACAGACACATTGTCGCCGGCCTCAATCGTTTCGGGCTCCGTATAGTTGCCGTGGCGTTTGCGGAGGTTGTCGATGTATTTCGTACAGTCTTCGTCAGACGGAATCATCTTGAAATCAATGATTTCGGGCAATTTTGCATAATCGATGTTCACGTCGGGGGCAAGTGCGTATTCATAGACGAACTCAAAGTTGTCGGCGGCGTCGAAATCGGCTTTCGTCTTGCCTTCAACAGGAAGAGGCTCGAAGATGTATTTGACCTTGTTGTCTTTCATGAACTTGTCCATGCTTTCGTTGACAAGCCTGTCGATTTCCTGAACAAGAAGCGACTTCTCGTACATCTTCTTCACCATGCCCATCGGGGCGTTGCCGGGGCGGAAGCCTGGAATCTGCACGCTCCGTCTTTGTTTTTTCAGGGCAGCCTCAAGACCGGCTGCATAGTCTTCCTTGTTGATTTCAAACGTCACTTCCTGCACCTGACCAGGAACATTCTCATGCTTAATATTCATACTGAAACTATATAATTATTCATAATAAAAAGACATACAGCACCGTCGGGTGTTGCATGTCCCCTAAATTTCCATCAAACTGTTGCGTTACTCTTGAGTTTGCGTATCGCTGTCATTTTGGGTCTGCTCTGTTTGGTAATTGCTGGAGTTCAGTGATTTAACTTCGCTTTTTGACATAAAAGCACATACAAAACAGAGAACCATGATGAACGTAGCAATTCCCCAGGTCGCTTTTTCGAGGACATCGGCCGTTTTGCGCACGCCCATAATCTGGTTCGAAGAGGCGAAATTGGATGCAAGGCCGCCGCCTTTTGAGTTTTGGATTAAAATCACAAAAGCCAGCACTACGCAGGCCAGAATGATCAATATGACACAAAGTGTAAACATCTGTTTTTAATTTACTGTTTTAATATTACGTTTTAATTCTTTTCGTCTTGAAGTTCCTGCGCCTTTTGCAGTTTTTCAATTTGGGCTGCAAAGTAACGATTTTTTTCTGGAAAATGCAACTTTAAAATTTCGTACATCTGCACTGCCTTGCCGAAACATCCCTGCTCTGCATAAATCTTTGCCAATGTTTCACTTACGATGTTCGGATCTTCTTCAAGGCTGTCGGCTCCGTAATTGGCCTCGGCATCGTGCGTTTCAGGAGAATAGATGATTTTAGGAGCATCTTTTGTGAATTTTTCAATCAGCTGGTCAATCAGTTCTTGCCGCTGGTTGTGGTTCTCTGCGGGATGGCGCACAAAGACAGGCTGCGATTCTGGCTTCTTGGACTCTTTGGAAACTGCCGTCTGCAACACGTTCATACGGGGACGTTCTGTTTGCACTACGGGTTCAAACTCTGCTGAAAATTCATAGAAGCGGTGTATGTTTGACAACGTAAGCAACATTCTGTTGCGGTTGCGCGACAATATTCTGGCCGACAATAATTTAAGACAGAAAAAACTGACCATCGATGAGGCAGGGTACTTCTTCTGCAAGTCGAGCAGCGTCTGCTTTGCCTCTTCTTTGTCCTTGACGTTAACAAAATCGTTGAAAAATATCCTATTCATTGCTGTAATCCAAGCAGGGCGCAAAGATACAAAAAATCGCTCACGGCACTGCTTACCAGTTGACGAAGGCTTTGTTGAATATGTCGTCGGTCAAAGCCTCGTTGATCTCTTCGACCAGCGAATTTTCCACGCTGCTCAGGTTTCTTGAACTCGAGTAGTCGGCATAGCGCGAGAACGTCTGCTCAAAATTCTGTGTCTCATCGAACTTGTTGGTGAAGCGCACCTTAACGGTCACCGTGAGCCTGTTCATTGCCGGCGTGTCGTTGCCTTGGATGGCGACCGGCGATACAGTGTAGCCGGTGATTTCGCCCTCGATGGCATAGTCGCCTTGCGTGCTCACGATAGTCAACGGCGTCTGTCCCTGTATCTTGTCTTTGAGTGCGGTGGTGAACGACTGGCTCAAGGATGGGTTCACGAGCGAGGCGTTGTTGCGGAATGTCGTGATCTCAACAGTCTTGGCGCGGGGGTCTATCGTTCCGCCCGTCAACGAAATAGACATCCTGCACCCTGCCGCAAGCAACAGCAGCATAATGCAGAGTGTGGCTTTCAAAAATTTCCTACAGACCATATTCCTTTATTTTCCGGTAAAGCGTCCTTTCTGATATGCGCAACTCTTCAGCAGCCAGTTTACGGTTCTGATGGTTCCGTTCAAGCGCCTTTGAAATAGCGTTCTTCTCGGTGTTTTCCATAGAAAGGTCTCCCTCTTCTATAACGATGGTGTTGTCGTAATGGGGGTCTTCTTCGTTTTTTTTCTGACTTACAGGAGGATGGGTGATTTCATAGTCCAGTTCATTGTCTTCAAGCGGATACTCTTTCAGTTGTGCCTGATTAGCGTGCCCGGCCGTGCCGTTGAGGATTTGGTTCACGGTTGTCTTGAGTTCTGAAATCTCTCTTTGCAGTTCGCCGATGAACTTGAAAAGGATTTCCCGTTGAAATTGTTCGTTGCTCTCGCTTTCAGGACGAAGCACGGCGGGAAGGTTTGAACCTGTAGGCGAGACCAGATAGGGCTTGAGGGTTTCGGCGTCAATAAGCCGTTTTTTCTCAATGAGCGAAATCTGTTCCGTTACATGCTTCAGTTGCCGGATGTTGCCGGGCCAGCGGTATTTTTTCAGCGCATCGATGGCATCTTCCGTAAGCGTGATGGCCGGAAAATGGTATTTCGCAGAGAAATCGCTTGAGAACTTCACAAAAAGGGGATAGATGTCGTCCTGACGTTCGCGCAGGGCCGGCAAGTGGATTGCGACGGAATTGAGTCGGTAGTACAGGTCCTCCCGGAACTTGCCTTTAGCAATGCGTTCAGCCACGTTCACGTTGGTGGCGGCAACCACCCTGACGTCCGTTTTCATGACTTTTGAAGAGCCTACGCGTATGTATTCGCCGTTTTCGAGCACCCGCAGCAGACGCACTTGGGTGGACAAAGGCAGGTCGGCCACCTCGTCCAGAAAGATGGTGCCGCCGTCCGCAACCTCAAAATAGCCTTTGCGCGTCTCAACCGCACCGGTGAAAGCGCCCTTTTCGTGACCGAAAAGCTCAGAGTCGATTGTCCCTTCCGGTATCGCCCCGCAGTTCACGGCGATGTATTTGCCCTGCCTGCGCGCGCTGTTCTCGTGTATGATCTTCGGAAAATTCTCTTTCCCGACACCGCTTTCGCCCGTAATCAAGACAGAAAGGTCTGTAGCGGCCACTTGCACGGCAATGTCTATCGCTCTTTCCAAAGCCGGGTCGAAACCGATAATGCCAAAGCGGCGTTTGATTGCATCAAAATTTGCCCCCATAGAAATTTCGTTAGTCGGGTGCAAAGATAGCAATTTTGCACGACAGGCATTTCCCTGTGAAACTGAAAATGTCACTCCCGTTCGCTGTACGACTGAAGCAATTCGCGGATCTCGTCCTGCGTGGTTGCCTGCATCAGCCCCATGCGTGTGCTCTTAAAGTTGCAGAGTCCCTTGAAATAGCCTGCGTAAAAGGCGCGCATTTCCAGCACGGCGCGCCGCTTGCCCTTTTCTATGGCCATCATCTTCAGATGACGCAAAGCCGTTTCCACTCGTTCCTGATAGGTTGGGAGTGTCGTTGCCCTGTCCGCCAGTTTCTCTTTTATCGCCTTGAAAATCCAAGGGTTGCCTATTGCCGCGCGGCCAATCATCACGGCATCGACGCCATATTTGTCGCGGCAGAAAAGCGCCTTTTCGGCAGAGTCGATGTCTCCGTTCCCGATGACGGGGATTTTCATTCTGGGGTTGCGTTTCACGGTCTCAATCAGCGACCAGTCAGCCTCGCCGCCGTACATTTGCGCCCGTGTGCGCCCATGAATGGCAATTGCCTCAATGCCGACATCCTGCAGTCTTTCGGCGGCTTCAACAATTGGCTTGTCGGAACTGTCCCAGCCCAGCCGCGTCTTTACCGTTACGGGGATGTCAACGGCTTTGACAACCGCTGCCGTCAACGACACCATTCGCGGCACATCTTTCAAGATGGCAGACCCTGCGCCTTTGCTGACCACCTTGCGCACGGGACAGCCCCAGTTGATGTCGATGAAGTCAGGCTTGTCGGCGGCGGCGATTTGCGCGGCGGTGACAAGCGATTCTTCATTGTGCCCGAAAATCTGAATCCCGATTGGACGTTCTGTCTCCGCAAACTGCATTTTCTTCAGACTTTTGTCCACCTCCCTGGAGAGCGCATCGGATGAGATGAACTCAGAAATGAGCACGTCCGCGCCCATTTCCTTGCAAATGATGCGGAATGACTGGTC
>CAVIPZ010000169.1:0-4537 GCA_963644715.1 bacterium
ATTCTCTTTTTTGAGTTCCTGGATGTAATGGCAAAACGGTGTCAAAGTTAGCCTTTCAGAACATGGCCTTGACGGTCATCGCACCCGTATGTGTGGTTTTGTTGCCTTGCGTCTTGCGGCCTTCATACTGGAGCGACAACTGCATGTATTCTGTGACGGAAATGCGGCAGTCGCACTTCCACAAAACATTCTGCCCGAGCGAAAGACCGTTCATCATCAGGTACGATGCGGTGTTGCTCTCTGGGATGCAGCCGCCGGCATAGACATACTGCAACGCGGTTGTCACCGTGCCCCGTTCGGCAAACCGTCCCTCGGCATTGAGCGACGCGCTGTGCGTCCAAAACCGCTCTTTGCCGGCAAGGTTGCGCTTGCTCTCGTAACTGTACGCTACTGCCACGGTTACGGCATTGCGGAACTGATAGCGCACCTCCTCGCCTATCCGGTGCTGCGCTATCGTATAACTCCGCGTGGACATCTGTTCCGACTGGTTTTCCGTTTCTTGATGCTCGTAGGTGGTCTGGAAAGCGATGCTTTTGCCGGCACGCCCTTTGAGCTCCACCTGCTGCAACGACACGCTGTTGCGCTCAAAGCCATAGTAAAGCAGGTTCTTGTTCTGATTCTCCTGCACCATGAAGTCAAACGCAAACTTGGAGGCACTGCTGTTGAACGAGAGGGTGTTGCTGAACGACAAGTTGCGGCTGACAAGCCCCGTGTCCGCCATGTCTGCATAGAAAGGGTTGACGTTCGGGACGGTCCGTTTTACGCCGGCTCTGAACGAGGCGGCGTCCGAAAAACGGGATACGAACTTTTTCACCCCTTTAGCATTGCGCCAGACCGCCGCCGGCGACAATCGTACACTTTGCGTGAATTTGCTGTTGTAGGTGTTGATGTAGTCAGTGCCTGAAAGCCACACTTTGACATACTCTGCTGCATCCTGGAATGCCGCGATCTCGAATTCGTCAAGTTCCTCCACCCCATTGCCGTTGTAGTCGTTCCAGACATGTGTGCCTTGTCCTTTCGCCACTTTGATGAAAGTGTAGCTGCGGCGCAGTTCCATGCCGCTGCCGAGTTCATAATAGGTGTTTAACGAGAGGAAATTGTGCCAAAACCGTCCCGAATATTCAAAGTCCCCTACATAATAATGTTCAGAAATGGGAGTTGCCTCGGCTCGGTCGCGCTGGTTGCGGTAAGTGGCCTTTACGCCGAAATGCTGGTTGCGGATCCGGTCAAGAGACCCTGTAACGCTAAGCTCGTCCAAAACGGTATGCATGGACAGGCTGTCGGCAGATGGCTGAAACCCGATGCGGTTCTTGTAATAGAAAGCATACTTGCCGAGCCGTGCACTGTCGCCGCTCTTGACAAAGAGAACGGCTTCGTTGAACGCATAACTGTCGGCGCACAGCGTGTCCAAAAGACGGTCGCGGTACATATTGTGCTCCAACAGGTCCTGAAAGCCGACAATGACCTTTTTGAGGTTCAGCGAGAAGTTGTTGTTTGATGCGACGAAAGAACTTTTGCGGAGCGTGTCTTGTTGCAGAAGCCAAGATGTTGCCGTTGTGAACTGCACGGCTTTCAGCCTGTTGCTGGAGACAACTTCCTGCCGCAGCGCCGACAGGTTTCCCGGGCGGGAATACCAGTTGAGCGTATATTTCGACGAACTGCAATGCGGATCTGCAATGCCCACCGAAGCCTGCAGCATCTGTTCTGCGGAACGCGTGCTGTCATTGCCGGAGAGGTTGTACTTGCGGGCGAACTCTACCTCGCGGCTGGGCTCAACCTCACAAAAATCCTTGTGGCGATACTGCCACAGCAATTCCGTTGACAGGTGCCATCTGGCCGTGTCGGCATCCTTTCTTTTCAGTTCCTGTTCGTGCTTCAACTCAAGGGTGCCTGCAAAGCCAGCGTTGCCGTTCTTTTTCAGGAATGTGTTGCTGTTATAATTCGACAAGGCGAGTTCACCGCGCAACAGCGACTTCGGGGCAAACCGGTACGCCGCGCCGAGCGTTGCCATCTGCTGCAGTTTCGGGGTTGTCAGCAGCGTCACAGGTTCGTAGTCGCCCTGCGGCACGCCATCTTCGGGGGCAATCCATCCGAACACGCGTCCGTTGGCTGTGCTGCTCAGCAGCACATAGTTGCCCTTGTTCTTGCCCACGTAGGAGAAACTCAAGCTGTACAGTTGTTCCGTCTTATCAACAGAATAGCAATACACCTCATATTTTTTCCCGGCCGCTACTGTGTCGCGTTTGGCATAGAGCACTCTGTCAGCGGTGAACGCCATCGAATCGGCTTGGCTGTAGTATGCCGTCTCCTCGCCTGCGGCAAGCCGGGAGAGAAACAGTTTCTGGCTGTCATCGAGTTCGGGCTGCACCGAACGGTTTTTAAGATCCTGCTCCTGATAATAGTTGACGGTCAGCGTCAGCGGCCTTTTCTTCCCGAAAGTCATCTCGTTGTACGAAAACAGACTGTACCGCACATAATTACGGTCAGTACATTCAAACCACACCACAATTCTTTTCTCTTCCGTCACCAGCATCGACGGGGTAAAGGTAAGTTCGGCGGTATTGTAGTCCATCACATAGTCGCGGTCTTGGCCTCTGGTTTTGAGTTCTCCGTCAACATAGACGCGTTCGGAGCCCGCCACCACTGCTATTCCGGTCTCGTTGTTAGGACCGTAAAGTCTATACGGACCTTGCACTCCGTTTTGGGGCTGGATGGTCTGCTGTACGAATTTGCCTTTGGAGACGCCGCCGCCGGCGCTGTTTTCAGTCTTTGCCGCCTTGCTGCCATTCTGGTAACTGACGGCAGCTTTCATGCCGAGCAAACCGCGGTTCACCTTCAAGAAACCGCCGGCGGGTGAAACCAGTGCAATGTCGCCGGCATCAACCCTTACAATATTTTTATATTGCAGTGTAATGAACACGCTGCTCAAATCGGTGATGTACTCCGTGTTGCCTTCAGGCTGCAGGGGCATATTCTGGTCTGACAGGGAAGCGACGATCTCAAGGTCTTCAGACAGTTTTCCTGACAGTTGGAGATTGAGAGCCGAATTGAGCACCAGGTCTTGCCTGTTTCCTACGGATATGCCGCGCGACACTGAGCCTGCGGTATTAAGCAGATTGTCATGGGCGGCATCTGAAACGGGCAGCAGGTCGCTTGCGGCAGGGCGGAAGTCGGGGAGCGGCGGCTCGATGAGGGAGAGCGGGCGGTGGCACAGCGGGGCTGAAAAGTCGTAACTATAGACTTGATAGCGGAAGCAGAGCGGCTTGCCCAGCAGGGCGGAATCTCTAAGATAGAGCGTGGCGGAAATGAAATCGACATCGAGAGCGGCAGAGGGCGTGCCCTGCAGTTGGAACGACTGCGGCACTACGGAGAGCGTATCGAAGCGCACGCGCATCGAATCAGGGGTCACGCATCCGAAACGGTAAGGAGACTGTGCATGCAGACTGCAGAGTTGCAGACAGCAGACAACAAGAAGAATGCCGATGTGCCTAAAGTCCATCAGAAAAGAAAATCTTTTTTCAATAACTCACAATTATCAATTTTCGTATTTTTGCACCCAAAATTTTTAAGGTATGGAAAAGATAACAAGCAATGGTATGAAAGATACGCGTTCCGGCTTCGGAGCCGGCTTATTAGAGGCCGGAAAGGCCAATCCTAATGTCTTCGCCTTGACCGCAGATGTCACAGGCAGCGTCAAGATGGGAGACTTCAAGGCGGCATTCCCGGACCGTTTCATCCAAGTAGGCATTGCCGAAGCGAACATGATCGGCATTTCAGCAGGTCTTGCCTTAAGCGGCAAAGTGCCGTTTGCAGCCGCGTTTGCCGGTTTTGTCAGCGGGCGCGTTTACGACCAGATCCGTATGACGGCAGCCTATTCCAACCTTAACGTGAAGATTTGCGCCTCCCATGCCGGCCTTACCGTCGGCGAAGACGGCGCCACCCATCAGATGATTGAGGACCTGGGGCTCATGAAGATGCTGCCCAACATGGTTGTGCTCAATCCGTGCGACTACACGCAGACGAAGATGGCCACTATAGCCGCTGCCGAGTACAACGGACCGGTATATCTGCGTTTCGGGCGTCCCGCCGTGCCTGACTTTACGGCAGAAACGCCGTTTGTAATCGGCAAGGCCATCACCATGAACGAGGGCACGGATGTGACCGTGTTCGCCACGGGGCATCTGGTTTATCCCGCGCTTCAGGCCGCATACGCGCTGGCCGAACAGGGCATCTCCGCAGAGGTCATTGACATCACGACCATCAAGCCGCTTGACGAAGAGGCCGTCATCGCCAGCCTTGCCAAGACCGGATGCGCCGTTACAGCCGAAGAGCACCTCATG
The DNA here is from genome assembly GCA_963644715.1 of bacterium. Classification (GTDB taxonomy): domain Bacteria; phylum Bacteroidota; class Bacteroidia; order Bacteroidales; family WCHB1-69; genus F23-D06. The sequence goes on from CAVIPZ010000169.1 coordinate 4,341, forward strand.
AACGGCGGCATGGGCGACTCCATCTGCCAGCTGTCGTGCCGCAAACTGCCCGTCCCCGTTGAGATGGTGGCCGTGAACGATGTCTTCGGTGAAAGCGGGACTTCTGACGAACTCATGAAACTCCACGGACTTGACACCGAACACATCGCCGAAGCCTGCAAAAAGGTCATCGCCCGCAAGAATTAAACCCTTATGCC
>CAVIPZ010000170.1:0-4492 GCA_963644715.1 bacterium
GCTATAAAACTTCTTTACCATTGTGAGAGAATGCTTTTTTCTGCAGATATGGATGTTGATTCAATTTTTAAACACACATTATTGGCTTCTGAAATTTTCAGCGATTCAAAATCAGTCATATCATCAGTTCTTGGGGCTTGGAATGTCGTAGGTGTACATCAAGGGGAGGAGAATACAATTGCATATTATGGTTTGAGCGATAGTTACGTCAATGAAGCCAATTATGTTATAGATGATGATTTGATTATTGATTCTGCACAGACTCTGAATATCAGTGGAACGCTTTACTTTAATGGCGGAAGCCGCCTCATCGTACGTCCGGGCGGTCGCCTTGTGGTTGACGGCGGCACGCTGACCAACGCATGCTCGGGCGAGCTGTGGGAGGGCATCTGCATAGTGGGAGACCGCACAAAACGGCAGACCCCCGCAAACCAAGGCGTCGTTGAACTGAAGAACGGCGCGGTCATAGAGAATGCCCGCAACGCCATCCGCACGGGCGCGCCCGACGAGGGCTGGCACACCACGGGCGGCATCGTATATGCCGACAGCGTTACGTTCCGCAACAACCGCCGCTCTGCGGAGTTCCTGTCGTACGCCGACACCACAGGCAGCGGAGCAATCCGCGGCAACCTGAGCCGTTTCAACAGGTGCTCGTTCACCGTAGACAGCAGCAACCTGTTCGCCGCCAACGGCACCGCATTTGCCGCCCATGTCACCCTTTGGGACGTGAACGCCGTCAAGTTCAGCGGCTGCTCTTTCTCCAGTACAATGAACGGGAAAGCCATCTACACCATCGACGGCGGCTTCTCCGTGAACGCATACTGCTCCATGCCCTCTTCAGGGGCAGTTGAACGCTCCTCGTGCGGATGTCCCGCCGCATACGCCCAGCGGAGCACGTTCAGCGGCTTCACCACCGCCATTGACGCCGGCACCACTGGCAGCCAGTACGGCGTAACCATCGACAATGCCGACTTCGCCGCCAACGGCTGCGGAGTATCCGTCAGCGGCAACGGCCACGCCACCGTGACACGCTGCGACTTCGACCTCCAGAACTCCGTCCGCTTCGCCTTAGACGCCACAGGCATCTGCCTTAAAAACTGCTCTGGCTACAAGGTTGAGGAGAACACTTTCCGCAGAGCAAGGTTTCAGTCTGCCGACTTGCGCTACGGCATCAGGGTGGCCAATTCCGGGGACGATGACAACATGCTGTACCGCAACACTTTCACTAACCTGACTTACGCCTCATACATCACAGGCGACAACGGAAGCGCTTCGTCTGGGCTCCAGTGCAGCTGCAACACGTTCAACGGCGGACAGTACGACCTATATCTGGCTTCCGGTTCGCTGGTTTCGCCGTGGCAGGGCAGCCAAAGCAAGGGGGCAAACAACACTTTCACCTCCACTTCCACAAGCAGCATACGGCAGGCAGGCACGCAATTCCTGACCTACTTCCACAGTCCCGGCACGTCATTTGTCCCGTACAGCCCGACCGCCGGAAAGGTGGCCGTGGTTGCGACAGCCTCCGCCAACACCTGTGCGTCAACCTTGTGCGGGTCGCTCAACGCTTCTGCGCAGGCTTCGCTCCCGACTTTCGTGCAGATGAGGAACACCTACGACTCCCTGTATGCCGTGTTTGAGAGCCAAGGCTACGAATCCGTCCTGTCTGGCGAAGACGGAACTGCCGATGCGTCGGCGGTCTCTTCGGCACGCGCAATGCAGTCGCAACTCGTTGCGCTGTCAAGGACGCTTTCAGAAACCTCCCAGTCTGGCGTTCGTGAGAACATGGGCGACACGGCAGTAAACTTGGCCGCTGTCGAGGCTTGGCATTCCGTGAACCCTCACTTGTACGGCCGCTACGCCGAGTCGGAGACCCGCTTCCAGCAAGGTTTAGGCAATGCACAACTGCTGCACGGCATCGGCAATATGCTGACCGCTCAGGAGGAGCAGGACGAGCACCTCAACTATATGGCTTTCGATGATTTGAAGCACGCGCTAAGCAACAGCAGCCATGCCGTGAACTGGCCGGCCGCTTCAGAGGTGCAGGTGGCAGAACTTCAGCAGATAGCCGGCAACGGGAACGGGCGTTCGGCAGCCATGGCAAACAACGTGCTGTGCTTCTTCTTTGGCATCTGTCCGGAGAACGACAGTGATGCCGCAGCCGAGGGCAGCCTCAGGGGACTGCGGCAAGGCCACAGCACGGATAATGGCAGCCTGACGGCATATCCAAACCCCACCGACGGCGAGGTGATTTTGACGTCTCAGAATCTGGAAATCATTAAGGTGACGGTTCTTGATGCCTACGGCCGCAGCGTAACGGAGCAAAACGCGTCGGGGCACTCGTGCCGGATTGATCTGAGTTCACTCGCAGGCGGCATATACCTGCTGAAAGCCTTGTTCGAGGACGGCACGACAGAAACAATCAAAATAGCAAAACAATAAGATAAAAAAACAGCGTCCCGCCTGCCGTCAAAAAAAGCAACGGAGCCGGTGCGGCAAACGGGACGTTTTATAATATTCATCCGGCTTCGGAATTGTTTGTTATGAAAAAACTGTTTTTCTTTTTTGCAGTTGTTCTCTCCTGCTTGGCTGTAAATGCACAAAGTCTGTATGACTTTTATGCGGTAAGTTCTAGGAAAGATACGCTATATTGCAAAATTACTTCTTCAGAGCCTCCCTATACGGTGGAAATTGTTAACCCTAATGATACAGTAAGACCTTATTTTTGGAATGATAATTATTCAAATACCCATTATGGACCAATTTTGACGATTCCATCCAATGTTCTTCATGATGGAATTCTATATGCGGTAACTTCCATTGGCAATGTGGCATTCTGTGGTGAAATTATGTTGAGAGAAGTCATTCTGCCGGCTTCTGTTGAAAATATAGGCAGTGGAGCCTTTTTTCAGTGCTCTTCTTTGCGCAAGGTTACGGTGCCTTCAGTCAGAAAGATAAACAATCTCGCATTTTCGTCCACGAAACTTACAACGGTTAATCTGCCCAACACCTTGACAGAACTTGGCTGGGGCGCTTTTCGTCATTCACGGCTAAAATGTGTCGAGATTCCCGGAAGCCTTTCGGTTGTCCGTCACGCAACATTTGCAGATTGCGATTCGATACAGCATATTACAATCCACGAGGGGGTGAAAGTCATTGAAGATGATGTTTTTACAACAATACTTGCCGATTCTCTCATTCTCCCGAGCTCGCTGCGCTATTTCGGAAAGGTGAATATTTCAACACCGGATAGAGGAAATACGGGATCCCGTTGCCGGTATGTGAGATTTTTGGACGGTCCGCAAGGACAAAATTCGGTCGATACGTTGTTTTTTTCATTTCGTGAATGGAACGATTTGCAAGAGGTATATATTCCAAACAATGTAAATTATGGACTGTTACATCAATGTTTCCGCGGCACGGCTGTCTCAACGATAACTTTGCCCGTAGGACTTGCCGTGATGTATGATGGTACATTTGAATCTTGCTCTAATCTGCGTGTGATTGAAATTCCCGAAGGGCTTGAGGAAATTCCTGCCAATGCCTTTGGCGCATGCTGGAATTTGAAGCATATCACGCTGCCGGCAAGCCTCAACTTCATTGGCAGTGGCGCTTTCCAGAATGTTGGCCTGGATACGGTTACGCTTCATTCCGAAACGCCTCCGGAATTGAGCGACAACCAAGTGTTTTTCTCCAGTTACGGAAACAGCCATACAATACTGTTTGAAATACCTTGCAATACATATCTGGCTTATAATGAGGCGGATAATTGGATTGACCTTATTCAGGACCATTATTATCTGCAAGATTGTACCACAGATTTCCAAGAATATGAAGACGAAGTGAAACTCTATCCTGTCCCGGCGCGCAATTCTTTGACGGTAAAGTCCGAGAAGCGTTCGGTCAAGAGGGTGGACCTTTACGATATGTTCGGGCGTTTTGTCTGTTCGCAGCCCGTTTCAGGCTATAATGCCGAAATCGATTTTTCTGCTATGCCTTCCGGAATGGTTCTGCTGCGCATTTTCTTTGACGACGGCCGTGTGTCAAACGTGAAGACGATGAAGCAATAGGTGAATTATGACAGGCTATAAAATAAGAGGGACAGCAAAATGCTGTCCCTCTTGTTTTATACGGAAAGCTCGTCCCCGAATGACATCCCGATGCCTCGGGCGGTATGAACCAGGAAGTCCTTGTCAGGACAGACAAGATGCGGGGTCCGCAGTGCCTCTTCCAGCGACACGTGCGTGATTTCAGGGTGACGGTAAACCACGAGGTTGCCGTATTTCTGCTCTTTCACCAACTCAAAGGCCTTGACGCCGAACTCGGTGGCCAGAATGCGGTCGAAGGCAACGGGCGTTCCGCCGCGCTGCAAGTGTCCCAGCACGGTTACGCGGATGTCGTGCTCTACGCCGAGGTCTATGAGTTCTTGCCTGAGCACTTCGCCTACGCCGCCCAGCTTGATGTGGCGTTCGCCTGCGGCGGTCGGCGCGATGCC
>CAVIPZ010000171.1:0-4412 GCA_963644715.1 bacterium
TTTCAATTCCAGATTTTGATTTTTTTGATTTCGGCTTGCCAGGCATCACCTTTGAAGAGGTCAGCAAAAAAAAGCAGAACAGAGGCAATGTGGCCAAAACGCAAATTTTTTTCATATCTTTCAATAAATTGATAATCAGTAAAATAAAACAAAAACACCCCTTTGCCAAGGGGAAGCGCAAATATACATTATTTTCTTTACATCGATTAACTTTGCCACAACTGCCGCACGAAACAGAGTTTATATCTTAAAATTCAGAGGCGCTACACATGTCGTCCCCTCCGCAATTCCTAATTCCTAATTCAATAATTGTCACGCAAGTCTCACGTCTTATTTTTCCGTTCGCAAGCGAGACATCCTTTTACAGGATTTTTCTATTTTTGCGCTTCAAAAAACTGAAGTGAGCCGCAATCCTTAACATAGTGAATATGTTAGACATAAACTTCCGAATCATTTACGGTAACTGTCATAAGTTCGACTATGTCATCGGCAAGCATAAAAGAAAGCAGAAGTCACACTAACAGCAAACACAAAGAAAAAGCATCAACCCAAGACTATATGATTTACAGTATCGGCAACGGCATCGTTTCGCCATTGGCATGGACCACAGAAGAGAACTTCCGTGCCGTGCTGCAGGGCAAGAGCAGCCTGCGCCATTACGAGCACAAGATGGACATTCCGGAACCGTTTTTCGCTTCCTTGTTCGACCGGCACGACATTGACGACGTATTTGCCGGACTTCCGCAAAAGACTCGCGAACAATACACGCCCGTAGAAAAGATTGCCATACTTGCGGCGCGGCAGGCCATCAGACAAGCGGACATCGATGCCAGCGGTCGTGACGTTCTCTTTGTCCTCTCTTCCACCAAAGGCAACGTTGACCTTTTGGAAGAGAACCCCTACGAAGCAGAGCGCGTGTATCTCTGGCGTTCGGCGCAACTGATAGCCGAATATTTCGGCAACCCCAACCAGCCCGTCACGGTCAGCAATGCTTGCATCTCGGGATGTGCCGCCCAACTGACCGCACGCAACGCCCTGCTTTACGGCGACTTCAAATACGCTGTCGTTATCGGGGCGGAGATGCTCTCAAAGTTCATCATCTCGGGTTTCCAGTCGTTCAAAGCGCTCTCGCCGCAGCGGTGCAAGCCGTTCGATGCCGACCGTTGCGGGCTCAACTTAGGCGAAGCGGCCGCCGCCATCGTCTATACGGCAGGCAACTATGACGAGCCCCCGTCTTGTGAATGTCACACGGGCGCGCTCATGCTCCAGAACGGCGCCATCAACAACGACGCCAACCACATCTCCGGTCCGTCACGAACGGCAGAGGGGCTGCTGCGTTCCGTCACAAAGTGTCTTCAGGACTTCGACCCGGAGGGCATCGCGTTTATCAATGCGCACGGCACCGCCACCCGTTACAACGACGATATGGAGTCGATAGCCGTACACCGCGCCGCCTTGCAGCACAAGCCCGTCAACAGTCTGAAAGGATACTTCGGGCACACCCTCGGGGCTGCCGGCATCCTGGAAGTCCTCGTCTCTGCCGCCGCCCTGCAGCAGCATTGTGTGCTCAAGAGCCTCGGCACCGACACGCCCGGCACCGTGCAGCCACTCAACATCCCGATGCAAAACACACCATCATCGGGCAACGCCTTCATCAAACTCATCTCAGGCTTCGGCGGATGCAATGCCGCCCTGCTTTTCACCATCAACAACCTTTAGCGCATGACCTATTGTTCCTTTGAAATCCGCTCCTGGTGCCGCATCTCAAACGATACCGTTATTCTCAACAACCACAGAACCATATCCCGCAACGGAACGGCTGCAGAATGGTTGTCTGAGATTTACCGCACTTCAGGCATCCAACATCCCGCTTTTTTCAAGATGGACAACCTTTGCAAGGCAGGCTTTCTTGCCGCCGAACTGCTGTTGGATAAAGAGACGCCCCCGCAGGACATCAACGACAAGAGAGCAATCGTGCTGATGAACCGCGCCTCGTCGCTGGACGACGACCGCCGTTACCAAACGACCATTCAAGACGCTGACAACTACTATCCGCGCCCCGCCGTTTTCGTCTATACGCTCGCCAACATCGTTACCGGCGAAATTGCCATCCGGCACAAAATCGGAGGCGAAAGTTCTTTTTTTGTGTTTTCCTCGTTCTCGGCACAACGGATCGCCAGCATTGCCGAGGCCACTTTCAGATCCAACCCCGAAATTGAAGACATGCTCTGCGGCTGGACCGACTATGACAACGGCAACTGCGATGTGCTTATGCTGCACGTCTGCCGCACCGACATACCCGCAGACAGAACAGCGCTGGCCAACAGAATCGAAAACCTGTACAATATTATATAATACTCATCACCGTGCAAATCTTCGACAATTTTTCTCTCAAAAACCACAACACCTTTCACCTTGACGTTTCTTGCGCCCGCTTCATAGAGATGACCGCAGCCGACGAAGCAAAAGAGATGCAGGAGTGCGGCTTTTTTGCTTCGCCGTTCCTCATACTCGGCGGCGGAAGCAACATGCTGTTCCGCAGTGACTATCCGGGCACAGTCATCCACCCCGTATTCAAGGGCATAGAATTGATGGACGATGACCGCCATCACCAAACCTTGCGCGTGGCGGCGGGCGAAGATTGGAACACACTGCAAGAGTATTGCCTTAACCACAGCCTCTACGGAATCGAGAACCTTGTCGGCATACCCGGCCTGGCAGGAAGCGCTCCGGTGCAGAACATAGGCGCTTACGGCACAGAGGTCAAAGACAGTATCATACAGGTAGAGGGATGGGACACCGACACAGGCAAGCCGATCTCTTTCAGCAACGTTCAGTGCCAGTTCGGATACCGCGACTCCATCTTCAAGCGCCGGCTGCGAGGCAAATGCCTCATCACGCACGTCTGGTTCCGGCTTTCCAAAGAGGAGCACTACACGCTCACCTACAAGGCGCTTGCCCAAGAACTTGAGAACCGGCACATGAGTCCCTCGCTGCGCAACATCCACGAATGTATCCTGCACGTCAGGGCAAGCAAGCTTCCGGACCTGCAGACGATAGGGTGCGCCGGCAGTTTCTTCAAAAACCCGACCGTACCGGCAGAACAAGCCGAAAGGCTCCGAACCGTCATCCCTGACCTTGTCGCCTACCCTGCCGACAACGGGCTGACAAAACTCTCGGCGGGACAATTGATTGAAAAAGCCGGCTGGAAAGGTTTCCGGAAAGGCGATGCAGGCGTATATCCGCTGCAAGCACTGGTGATTGTGAACTACGGGCAAGCCTCGGCGCATGAAATCTGCCAACTTTACGAAAAGATTATTGCCGACGTGGACAGCAAGTTCGGTGTCACGCTGCAACCCGAGGTGAACTTACTGCCGTAAAAAAACGGGCGGCATAAGAACAGCAAACGGGCAGAGTTCTCTGATGCAGAACTCCGCCCGTTTGTTTGTTATGGGCTTGTGCCAAAAGGCGGTTACTTATTATTGCCAGGCGACTTTGTAGTTGAAGAGCCGGAACCCACCTTGCTGATGCCCTCGCGCATCTGGGTGTCGGCCTTGATGTTTTCAAGTTTGTAGTAATCCATCACGCCCAAATTGCCGTTTCTGAATGCGTCAGCCAGCGCGAGCGGCACCTCTGCCTCAGCCAGAATCACCTTGGCGCGTGCCTCCTGAGCCTTGGCTTTCATCTCCTGCTCCAGTGCCACGGCCATTGCGCGGCGTTCCTCGGCCTTGGCCTGCGCAATGTTCTTGTCAGCATTGGCCTGATCCATTTGGAGGATAGCGCCGATATTCTTGCCCACATCCACATCAGCAATGTCGATGGAGAGAATCTCGAAAGCCGTGCCGGAGTCGAGGCCTTTGGAAAGCACCAGCTTAGAGATAGAGTCGGGGTTCTCGAGCACCATCTTGTGGGTTTGAGCAGAGCCGATAGCCGTAACGATGCCCTCGCCGACACGGGCGATGATAGTCTCCTCGCCGGCGCCGCCGACCAGTTGGCGGATATTCGTACGAACCGTAACCCTTGCCTTGGCGATGAGCTGAATGCCGTCTTTTGCCACAGCAGCCACGGGGGGCGTGTCGATAACCTTCGGGTTCACAGAAGTCTGAATGGCTTCAAGCACATTGCGTCCGGCCAGATCGATAGCCGTAGCCGCCTTGAAATCAAGGGAAATGTTGGCCTTGTCGGCAGAAATAAGGGCGTTGACCACGGGTTTGACATGTCCGCCCGCCAGAAAGTGCGCTTCAAGCTGGTCGCGGTTCAAGCGTATGCCGGCCTTAGTTGCCGTTATCATCGCATTGACAATCATATCAGGCGGAACGCGGCGCCAACGCATCAGGATCAGCTGGACCAAAGAAACGTGTACGCCATTGAGGATTGCAATGAACCATAGGCGCAACGGCACCATCCAGAAG
>CAVIPZ010000172.1:0-4253 GCA_963644715.1 bacterium
TCACACACCTTAGAGAAAGCCTCCATCATCGCAAAGGGAGGACACCAGGTGAAGCCCGTTGCCATCACATCGTCAGCAACCATAATGTCAAATCCTACATGTTGTGCTGTGTAGAGACCGTAAGCGATGTAGCGGAGCAGGAATCCAAGGCAAATGTTCGCCTCCTGCGATTTGTCCTCTACCAATGCTCTGAAAGCGCCCTCATAATCACTCTCCTTAAGGCAGTTCTTCATTTTAGTTGCAAACGGGAAGTCGTATTTGACGGCATCGCGGAAAGAATCTGTTTTGATGTCATAGACCATTTGCCGCTTTTCTCCGTTTTCGTTACGGATCAGTTTATACAAGCCCTCACCTGACTTTCTTCCCAGTTTCTTCTGGTCAATCAGATGCTGGACGTATGCGGGGAGCACAAAAGCCTCATGTACATAATCATTCGTATTCTCGTAGAGATTATCTACAATGGCCTTATGAACATCCAGCCCGACGAAATCAGCCGTAGTGATTGGAGGCATCGTGCGGCCGGAGAACGGTCCAAGAATTGCGTCAATGTAGTCAACGCCTCCCTTGTCTGCATATTTCTCTGCATACTGAAGGGCTTCGTTCATGACGTAAAAGCCGATACGGTTTCCGAGAAATGCGGGGAAGTCTTTGCTTTCAGCCACCGTTCTGTAAAGAACATTGGTGAGATACGCTTTGATTTCGCCATACAGCGCCTTGTCTGAATAGGGAGAAGCCGTAAGTTCGCAAAGGGTTAACTGGTAGGGAGGATTGAAGAAATGCACGCCAAAGAACTGGCTTCTGACCTCTTCGGGATAGCACTCTGCCAATTTGGTTATAGAAAGACCGGAAGAGCCCGTGCAGGCGATGGCGCCTTTACGAAGACTTTTTCCGATTTTGGTGTGAAGATCCATCTTCAATTCCATATTTTCCGCTGCACTTTCAAACACAAGGTCTGACTTGCTCACACATTCAGCAAGCGAACTGTAATCCACCGGTATCAGGTGGTTGACAATGCTGTCTGCTTTCACCGTCTTTCCGGCTTTCAATACAGCTTTCTTCGATTTTTCAAGGTCACGGCTTACCATGTACACTGTAGCATATCCAAAAGACGCGAATATTGCTGAAACATTCATGCCCATGGTTCCGTTGGCTCCCAACACAGTGACAGTTTTAATTTCCATATATAATACCGGACTTCAGTTTTAACATTCTCCTGTCGGTTCCGCCAAGCCCTGTGAAGTCCTTTAGCCAAAGCCCAGAGAAAACGGCGCGGCAAAAGTATCATTTTTTTAATTCGCTCCTTTTTTTTCGATTAAAAAAGTATTGTTTTGTTATATTGTTCTGTTTTAGGATTTTACAAGGTTATCGATTAAAATATTGCCATTGAAAATATGCTCGCAACCGAACTTCCTCTTCGTCGATGGCGGTGCTCCTTCGGAAGATTTGTACGAAAAGGACAGACGAAGTTCTCGCGCGTCGCCCGTAGAAAAATTCAGCATATAGACACCGGTTACGCAAAAAAGGAATACTTTTGCAACCTCAAGGCAAAAAGAGGCGGAACAACCGTTCCATGTCCGCTATGTCGACCTTGAACACCTGTCGGAAAAGCAGTTCTTTATACAAACATCAACACAGACTATGCTGAAATACAATCCCCGTCCACACCCCAAAATCGGGTTACTGCTGCTTGCAGTGCTGCCCTTGCTGTTGCCGGCGCAGACGCTGCCCGACACGTCAGACACTCAAAGTGCAGGGCACGAAGCCTATGACACCTTGCCGCCACTGACCCACGATTACCGTTGGATATCATACCGGGGCAAAGCCGACATCGCCGACACGGGCGGCGTCAGAAGCTGCAGTTTCTATTATGTGAACCGGGTTGACAGCATCCTCTACCTCAACATCAACGCCCACGGCATCGAAGTGATGCGCATCGTATGCACCCCCGACACCGTCACCTACGTCAATATGCTGACATGCCAATATTACAAAGGGTCGTATGCCCCGCTGCACAGGATTCTCAAAAAGCCCGTCGGTCTCCAAACCCTCCAGGACATCTTTAACGGGAATGGAGAAGAAGCGCTGGCCAACACGGGGTTCGCCTGCTCCTACCACGACTACGCAGCCATGGATTCCACCCGAGCCTTCTTTACAACTCTGCGGCTGCAAGACCTTGACCGGCTGATAGAGATAACCGCCCGCATTAAAGTGGTGAGGTTCAACATACCCGGACCTACGGGCATACGCATTCCAAAAAAATTCAAACAACTGTCGTTTTGACTGTAATCTCGTCCACTATAATCAAGGCGGCAGCGCGTGGAGCCGGCTTCTCCGCTTGCGGCATCGCCCCCGCAGGCGAACTTACGGAAGCCAAGCGTCTGTTCATGGCTGCACTGGCAGAGGGGAGGCAGGCGGACATGCACTTCCTGGAAAAAGACATCGACAAACGATTCAACCCCGAGTTGCTGCTGCCCGGATGCCGCAGCGTCATCGTGCTCACGCTCGACTACCGCATCGCCGACAAGCCCGCCAGCGACAAGTACCGGATGGCGCGTTTCACCTGGATTGAAGACTACCACAAACTGGTGAAAAGGAAAGCACAGCAAATGCTGGCCACACTCAAAGAGCACTGCCCAGATATGCAAAGCCGCATCACAGTAGATAGTTCGTGCATCTCCGAAAAGAACTGGGCGGTCATGGCGGGGGTTGGATGCATCGGCAAAAACAGCCTCGTCCACAACGACCAAGGCTCCTTTTTCGTCATCGGAACCATATTGACAAATTGCGCCACAGATGCGTACGATTCTCCGAAAAACTCCGACTGCGGCACCTGCCGGCGCTGCATAGACCACTGTCCGGCACACGCTCTTGAGCCCTACAAACTGGATGCGGAACGCTGTTTCGCATATCAAACAATAGAGAACAAAAATACTGATTTTGAGATATTTAAAAAGAGTCCGCTGCTATTTGGATGCGACTGTTGCCAAGAGGTTTGCCCCCATAACAAAAAAAAATTTCAACCTATGCCGAGCGTATCGGAAAGTTCTTTATTTTTGCGGCTCAAAAATGAGGATTTGGAAACACTCACAATTGAGGACTTCAAAACTTATTTTGGAAACACTCCCATCGCACGAAGGAAGTATGATAAGATGAGTCGTGCGATATTGACTAAACAAAAAACTACCTAGCCCGGATGGTGGAATTGGTAGACACGTACGTTTCAGGTGCGTATGCCGCGAGGTGTGCAGGTTCAAGTCCTGTTCCGGGCACCGGAGGAGTCACAACAGACTCCTCTTTTCTTTTTATAACCGACAAAAAAAAATGAAACTCTACATCGTACCGACCCCGATAGGAAACATGGAAGACATCACGCTCCGGGCACTTAACGTACTTAAGGGTTCAGACTTGATTCTCTGCGAAGACACCCGCACCACGGGTAACCTGCTGAAGCGTTACGACATTGTACAGCGCTGCGCACCCTACCACATCTTTAACGAGCACGAGCAAACCGCGCGCTATGTCAACCAGATAAAGGCGCTCAACCAAGTTTCGCTGGTAAGTGATGCGGGCACTCCCGGCATCTCCGACCCCGGATACTTGCTGGTGAGGGCATGCATCTCCGAGGGCATCGAAGTGGAGTGCCTCCCTGGCGCCACGGCTTTTGTGCCGGCCCTCATACAATCGGGACTGCCGTGCAGCAGTTTTTATTTTCACGGCTTTCTGCCCCACAAAAAAGGCAAAGAGAGCCTCCTGAAACGACTTTCAGAAATGGAAGAAACCTCCGTTTTGTACGAATCCCCGCATCGCCTGCTCAAGTCGCTGGAGAAAATGGCCGAAATCATGGGTCCAGACCGCCGAATCTCCGTTTCCAGAGAAATATCCAAAATCTACGCCGACACTTTCAGAGGAACCTTGTCGGAAGCCATTGAGCACTTCTCTGCAAAAGAGGTAAAAGGCGAGTTTGTGATAGTGCTTTCGGGGAAAGATTGATATGCCGTCTCGAAAAAGCAGAGCGGATTTCCTCCTAAGGCACATGAAGTATCATAACATTTTTTATGGATAATGCAACGAAGCAACCATCTAATCTTACAACAAAAATTATTGTTATTGCAGCGTCATGTCTTCGGCTTCTGTTCAATTTGGAGGGCTCGCAAGGTTTAAGATAATGGCGAGACAATATAAACAACAGGGGATTTCTAAAAATAATTCATTGATATTCAAATAATTATTCGTATATTTGCGGCAAATTTGAA